>JAPUKT010000245.1 GCA_027295555.1 Deltaproteobacteria bacterium | reverse complement strand
GGGGGGGGGGGCCCCCCCCCAATCGACGGGCCGAAGGCCCGACCGGAACTAAATCACGCTGCCCAGGGTGGTGGGGCTGGACAGACTGCCCGCCGCAGGCGTCCGAGCGATAGCGTCGCCAGGTATGGCAAACGCCCATTTTTTCAGCTAATCCTGAAGAGTGCCCGAAAACGAGCAACTCCCCGACAAGCTCCAGGTCGCCCGGTATCTCCTGCGCCAGGGCAGCGTCTTTGTGCACCTCGATCCGCGCGATGTCCGGGTCGTCGTTCCGCAGTGGTACCGCAGCGAGCCTCAGCTCGTCCTGCAGATCGGTCTCAACATGCCAGTCCCGATTCCCGACCTCCGGGTCGACGAAGAAGGCGTCTACGGCACGCTGTCGTTTAATCGTTCTCCGTTCACGTGCCGTATCGATTGGGACGCCGTCTTCGCGCTGGCCGGCGACGACGGCCGGGGCATGGTCTGGCCCGATTCGATGCCAGAAGAGATTTCCCAGGAAATCGAGCGAGAAGCAGGCAGAGCGGCCCCACCGGATTTGCCGGAGGAGCGCCCGTCCTTGCGGCTCTTGCCGAAGGTGGATGGCTCGGAGCGCGAAGACATCACGCCGCGGCAGGTCACCACCAAGCCCGGCGAGCTCCCCCCCTACCTAAAAGTCATCAAGTAGTAGCCCTCGCTAACGCTGGCCCCTGACGCTGCTAAAAAAAGTAACGGCTCGGAAGGGGGGGCTTCCGAGCCGTTAGAGAGATGGCGATTTGCATGAAGTGGGGGAAAACAAGCCAAATCACCGGTCTAACAACATCGCGGGGGACGTGGGGGGACGCCTTCACCGCGACGCGTATGTCAACGTTGGTATATGCTACTTCCGTGCCAACTCGATCACAATAGGAATCACGAATGATCTCATATAGATCATTGATTGTCCTAGAGTGAGCCGAGTTCAGATCTGAAATTTTTTCGAAGTTCTGCGGACTTAACCCTTGAATTGCACCCGATCGCCCGAGAGGGGACCCCTAAATGTGGGGTGGATCACGAACGACACCTGCGTCGCGTAACCCTTACAGATGTATTCTACATGTCTACGAGCTGCACAGACGTGAGGCAGCTTACTTTTCAGATCTGCAATGGATCTTTCAGATTTGCACGATCCGCACTCCGTAGTCGAGTAACATCTGGTGGTTCTCCGAGATCAGGAGGTCGGTCGCAGAGCCCGCGACCGGCTCTACAAAACGGAAATCCTTCGTAGAAGGGTTGGCGGTGTCCTGGACCAACGACGCGATCTCGCGGCCGCTGCCGAATACTGACATCACCCCACCTGCACCCTTGGCGCGTGCAATTTTGATTGCAGAGTTGAAATCCAGCCTGGCTGGATTTCCCGTTGGATTGGCCCCCTCGGAGGAGATCAGCCTCAGAACCATCTGGTCGGACCTCGGCGCATACGTCTTCCGTTGGTGATCCGGGACGTGGGAGTCGTCGTTGTGGCCCACGAGCTCCACCCGGTCTCCCGAGAATCGAAGGGTAGTGCGGCCCGTATTCCGCATCCTCCCGAGAGGCCAGGGCCACCGGCCCCGCGCGCCCACGAGGCCCGCCAGAATCGCAGCGATGATCCCGCCATGGGTGAACACGATCGCCCGCCCGCCCTCGGGCATGCGTTCGCGAAGGGTGCGGAGGGCTCCATCGGTCCGTTCGAATACCCCCGGCCAACTCTCCCCGCCCCCGACGGCAAACGTTCGTCGTTCTTTGAGTGCGGCGATTTGCTCTGGGAACCGCTCGACGACCTGCTCCATCGTCATGCCCTCCCAATCGCCCACGTCGATCTCGCGCCAGGCTGGGTCGAGCTCGAGTGGCCCCCTGGCGGACTGGGCGGTGTCGGCGGCCCGGCTCAGGTCGGAGCTCACGACGAGGTCGTATTCCTCGTCGGCAAGCGCGTGTTTGAGGGCATCGGTCTGCGTTCGCCCGCGATCGCTCAACGGCGAGTCGCCGTGGCCTTGCCACAGGCCATCGGCGTTGGAAACCGACTCGGCGTGTCGAACGAGACAGATCTCGAGCGTGCTCATGCCACGGGCGCGACCACGTTCTTGCGAGGCAAGATCACGTCGTCGATGATGCCGTATTCCTTGGCTTCGAGTGCCGAGAGGAACTTGTCGCGCTCGGTGTCGTGCCGGACTTTCTCGACGTCTTGGCCGGTGTGCTTGGCTAGGATTTCGGTGAGGCGCCGCCTGGTGTGTAGGATCTCCTTGGCGTGGATCTCGATGTCCGACGCTTGCCCTTGGTAACCCCCAAGCGGCTGGTGAATAATGATGCGGCTGTGCGGAAGTGCGCGACGTAGCCCCTTCGTGCCCGAAGCCAGCAAGAACGCCCCCATCGAGGCGGCCTGCCCGACGCACACCGTCGACACCGGGCAGCGCACGTACCGGATCGTGTCGTAAATCGCCAGCCCGGACGAGACCATCCCGCCAGGGCTGTTGATGTAGACCGTGATCTCTCTGTCGGCGTCCTCGCTCTCGAGATAGAGCAGCTGGGCGATGACCGCGTTCGCCACGAAGTCGTCGACCTCTGTCCCGAGAAAGACGATTCGGTCGTTCAAGAGCCGGCTGTAGATGTCCCAGGCCCGCTCCCCCCGGTGGGTTTCCTCGATGATGGTGATGGCACGCGTTGCTGTGTCGTCGCTCATGCGCTCAACGTAGTCTCTCCCGCCTTACTCGCAATACGGATTTTACGGAGCCGGCTTCGGCGCTATGTTGCCTGAATGCTCCCCCCCCAGCCCGAGATGCTCCGCCGCCTGGTCGCGACTTCCTCCGTCAGCTCGCCCGATGCACGCTTCGACCAGTCGAACCGTGACGTCGTCGAGCTCATTGCCGAGTGGGCTGCGGAGCTCGGTTTCGTGGTGCGGATCGAGGCCGTTCCCGGCGTGGAAGGCAAGGTGAATCTGATCGCCACCCTCGGGGAGGGCGTCGATGGGTTCGTGCTGTCCGGGCACACCGACACCGTGCCGTACAACGCCGAACGTTGGACCGATGACCCGCTCGAGCTCACGGAGCGCGACGGCAAGCTCTACGGTTTGGGCACCGCCGACATGAAGGGCTTCTTTGCCGCGGCGCTTCACGCGAGCGCACGTTTCGAGCCTGGTCAGCTTCGTCGCCCGGTCACCCTGCTCGGAACGGCCGATGAGGAGAGCACCATGGCCGGCGCCCGCGCCCTCGCCGAAAAGGGCGAGAACCTCGGGCGCTACGCGATCATCGGGGAGCCGACGAACCTGGCCCCGATCCGAAGGCACAAGGGTGTGTTCTACGTCCGCGTTACGGTGGGTGGGAAGGCAGGTCATGCCAGCAATCCCGCCCTCGGTGTCAACGCCATCGAGGGGCTTCAGCGCGTGCTGGTGGCGTTGCAGGCGTGGCGGGACGGGCTCGAGGGCCGGTACCGCGACGACGACTTCGAAGTCGCGGCTCCCACGCTCAACTTCGGTCGCGTCGCGGGAGGGGATAGCCCGAACCGAATCTGTGACGAGTGCACGCTCGATATCGACATGCGCCTCTTGCCCGGGATGGTGGCGGACGAAGTCCTCGTCGAGCTCCGCGACCAAGTCACGACTGCGCTCGATGGCGGTCCGTGGTCGTTCGACGTTCGACCCACCGGCAACTACGCGGCGTTTTCAGGCCCCGCCGACGCCGATTTTCGCAGCACCGTAGAGACCTTGTGCGGATGTTCAGCCAAGACCGCGCTCTTCGGCACCGAAGCGCCGTATCTCGCCCAGTTGGGCCTCGAGACGCTGGTGCTTGGGGCCGGGGACATCCGCGTCGCGCATCAACCCGACGAGTATGTCACCATTGCGGAAATCGAACGCGCGACGGATCTCTACGCAGACCTGATCCGCCGCTACTGCACAGACACCACATGAGCCCCAAGATCGACCCATTCGTCCAACATTTCCGAGCGAGCGCGCCCTACATTCACGCGCATCGCGGGCGTACGTTCGTGATCATTTTCGGCGGCGAAGCGGTCGCCTCGAAAGATCTGCGGACGCTGCTCTACGACGTGGCGTTGTTGCATTCGCTCGGGGTGCGGATCGTGTTGGTGGCCGGCGCGCGACCGCAAATCGACGCCTCGCTTCATCGCCGCGGGCGTTCTCCGAAGTACGCCAACGGTCTTCGCATCACCGACGACGTCGCACTTGAAAGCGTGAAAGAAGCGGTGGGCGCCACACGGGTCGAGCTCGAGGCGCTTCTCTCGATGAGCCTTCCGAACTCTCCGATGGCCGGGGCCCGGCTCCGGGTGGCGACGGGCAACTTCGTGATGGCGCAGCCAATCGGCGTTCTCGATGGTACCGACTACCAACACACCGGCAAGCCGAGGCGCGTCGATGCCGAAGCGATTCGTCAACGGCTCGATGACGGTGCAATCGTCGTGTTGACGCCCATTGGGTATTCGTCGACCGGCGAGGCGTTCAATATCAGTAGTCACGACGTGGCGGCCGCCGCCGCGACAGCGCTCGGCGCGGACAAGCTGATCGGTCTCTTGGAAGGCGACGGGATCCCGGACGAAAAGGGCCATCCGCACTCGCAGCTGACTCCCCAGGAAGCCGAGGAGATCCTGACGTCGGGACGAGCGCTCGGACACGACGTCGAACGGCATTTGGCCGCTGCGATCGAGGCTTGCCGAGCTGGAGTGCCGCGCGCTCATCTGGTCGCACGCAAAAGCGACGGGGCCCTCTTGCGCGAGCTTTTCACGCGAGATGGCGTCGGCACGATGGTGACGTCCGAGGCGTTCGAAGGCGTCCGCCCCGCCGACCGCCGTGATGTGGGTGGGATCCTGGCCCTCATCGAGCCCCTCGAACAGCAAGGAATCCTCGTCCGCAGGTCTCACGAGATGCTCGAGAACGATATCGATCGGTTCACGGTGATCGAGCGCGACGGGATGGTCGTCGCCTGCTCGGCGCTTTACCCTTATCCGGACGACGCGATCGCCGAGCTGGCCTGCCTGGTGGTGCATCCGGACTACCGCACCACCGGCCGCGGCGACCAGCTTCTGCACTACCTGGAGCGCCAGTGCGAGGGGCAGGGCCTCCGACGGCTCTTCGTGCTCACCACCCAGACTTCCCATTGGTTTCGCGAGCGTGGCTTCGAAAACTGCAGCATCGAGGACATTCCGGAGGCGCGCCGATCGGCATACGACTCGGGACGCCGTTCGAAGATTCTCCTCAAGGCGTTCGACTAACGCATCTGCGCCAAAGCACACAGCTTTTGGATGAGGCTTGGATGCCCGTTCGAATCGTGCTACTCGTCCCCGAATTCGCCAATTTGGACGTTGCTGCGTTCTTGATACACGGAAAATGAAGCAGGTCGAGCTCAATCGGCGCCCTGAAGCGGAAGCGCCGCCCCCGGATGCGGAGATGGATGGAATCGTGGCTCAGGAGGAGAAAGTCCTGGCCCGCGTACAACGAACCCTTGACGCCCCCCGCCCGGCGCACCGCGGCCAGCTCATCGACTACGACGCGGAGCTGATCTCGCTCCGAGACCAGATCCGGGAGGCGCGGCTCGAGGATATCCCGCCGCTCGTCGAAGAAATGGAGCGCCTCCAGCAGGTGGCGCAGCGCCGAGCCCAGGTCGTCGAAGGCACGGTCGACCCGCGGTCTCCGTACTTTGGCCGGATGGTGCTCGAGGAGGAGCATCGCAAGCGAGAAATCCTGATCGGCCGAAGCACCTTCTTGGACTCCAAGACCGGCGTTCGCATCGTCGATTGGCGTGATGCGCCGGTGAGTCGTGTGTACTACCGCCACGAGGAGGGCGACGACTACGACGAGATCTTCGGCGACCGTGAGATCGAGGGTGAGGTCATCCTCCGACGAAACCTTTCGATCACGTTGGGCAAGCTCCGCCGCATCGGTTCGCCGCAAGGAACGTTCCGGTGTTCGCGCGAAGGCATGTGGCGCCGCGTGGCGGATCAGGTGACACGACTATCGGGCGGGCAAGGCGCAGCGATGCGTCCCGAGTCGCACCACCGTCCGGGCGAGCTCGGTATTGGTGATGATGACCTTCGTGAAGACAAGCACCTTTCCGAGATCACCGCGCTCATCGACCCGAGGCAGTTCGAGCTGATCAGTCAGCCGACCTCCGGGCTGGTCGTCATCCAAGGCGGTGCAGGCAGCGGCAAGACCACGATCGGCCTACACCGACTGGCGTACCTCGCTTTCCAAGACACCACTCGTTTTCGGGCCGACCAGATGCTCGTCATCGTCTTCAACGACGCGTTGGTTCGGTACATCTCCCAGGTTCTGCCGGCGCTCGGCGTCGAAGATGTCCCGGTCCAGACGTTCCAGCGTTGGGCCGAGCAGCAACGCCGCCGTCATCTGCCGAAGATAACCACCAAATATGTCGAAGACACCCCGACTCATGTCGTGCGGCTCAAGAAGCACCCGGCTATGCTCCGGGCGATCGATCAATACGTCGCCGAGCTCACCGCGCGCGCCGAAACCGAAATCCTCGACGAGGCCAAGCGAGGCGAGGGCGGTGCGCGAGTGGCGCGGGTATGGCGTGGAACGACCCGGGAACCCCTAGGCGTGCGCCTCGACCTCCTGTCACAGTGGCTGCAAAGCCACGAGGACGGTGCGTATGAGGTGCCGCTTGGGATGCGACATGCGATAGGACGCATTTGCCAGCGCTGGTCCGCGCGCACGCAAGACATCGTGACGGCGTGGGCGGACCTCCTGACCGATCAGCAGCGGCTGGTCGACACCTTTTCGAAGTGGGGCCCCGAGGCGCTCACCGAGCGCGAGATCGAATGGGTGCATTCCTGGTGCAGCCGAAACTCGACGCGCGTGCTGTTGGCCTACGAGGAAGCGCTCGAGGGAAACGACGACGACCGCGGTGAACGGAGCGTCGGCGTCGACGGCGTGCAAGAAGAAGAGCCTCCCGTGCTCGATCGCGAAGACGACGCGCTCCTTCTTCGCCTCTACCAGACCTTGCGCGGGCCTCTCTTCGCTCGCCGCGCACCTCTGACCTACGAGCATATCTTCGTCGACGAAGCGCAGGACATGAGTCCCGTGGAGCTCGCGGTCGTGCTCGATACCTCGACCGAACAGCAAAGCGTGACGCTCGCTGGCGACATTGCGCAGAAGCTCCACCTCGACAACGGTTTCTCCGATTGGCGGCACGTCCTCGAGCAGCTGAAGCTCGACCACATCGAAATCGAGCCACTGAAGTTGAGCTATCGCTCGACGCACGAGATCTTGGAGTTCGCCACCGACGTGCTCGGCCCACTTCGAAACGAAGTGTCTGGCGAGGCGACCCGATACGGTGCCCCCGTCGAGCTCTTTCTCTTCGGCGGAAGCGGCGAGGTGGTGGGCTTCCTGTCCGAGGCGCTTCGAAACCTCGTCAGCTCGGAGCCGTTGTCATCGGTCGCGCTCATCGCCCGCTACCCTGAGCAGGCCGACCTCTACTACAAGGGCCTCCGCCATGGCGAGGTCCCGAACCTGCGCCGGATTGCGGAGCAGGATTTTCCGTTCCGCCCCGGCGTCGACGTGACGGATGTGCGTCAGGTCAAAGGCCTGGAGTTCGACTACGTCGTCATCGTCGAATGCAACACCGCGACTTTCCCCGTCGACGACGAAACCCGGCATTTGCTGCATATCGCGGCCACCCGTGCGGCCCATCAGCTCTGGGTCTTCTCGACCGGCGCCCCCTCCCTGCTGCTCCCCGAATCGCTGGTCAAAGCCTCGAGCTAGGGCCCCGTTCGCGTCCCCATCGGGAGAGTTGCAGTCTGCGGCCTGGTGTGTAAGATCATCAATGTAGCGGGCTGTTGCGGCCTACACCTGGGGTCCCAGGGTAGAATGAGCAACGGCGTCGCGACGGGGAAAGACCTAACGCGCGTAGTCCCGTGTAGGTCCCACGAGCCGCCACCCAAACACCATTTCACTGATGGCCGAATCTGCGCTCCAAGAAACGGAAGCTGACGCCGTGCAACCCGAATCGGCGGAAGAGCAAGCACCCACGTGGCGAGAGCCGACGACCGTCGTCGCGAAGAAACTCGCGTCGATGAGCGACCGGGCAATCCAACGCGTCACGGGGGGCAACGCATTTTTGCGTGGGCGTCTCTACGCGCGGCGCAAGGCTGTCGACAATCTCGAAGAGAAGGACACCTCCGCGAGCGGCGAGATCTCGGTTCGCACCGCCGATGAGCCCTACCGTACCTCGGTGACCTACGACGAAGAAGCCGATACGTGGGAGTCGAGCTGCACGTGCCCTGGTTGGCGCGGGCCGACTGGCCACTGCAAGCACGTCGCTGCCGTGATGGTCGCCTTACGCGACGAGGTCCGGCCGCCGCGCGCCAAGCAGCCGCAGCCGCAGCCCAAGAAGAAAAAGAAGAAGAGCGAACCGTTCCACGTCCCGGGTACGGTATCGGTGGGCGGCAAGCGCCGGCGCTCTCGTCGTCGACGGCGTCCAGGCGGGGCAGACCCTGGCACCCTCGAGGTGCTTTCCCCCCGCGAGCTTCAAGCCGGGCGAGGCGAGTCGCGAGGACCGATGGATGCGTGGCTTCCGTCCGAAGCCTTGGCGCGGCCCATCGACTTCGAGTACCGAATGACGGTTCGACCCGCCTCGATCACGGTAACGCCCGTGTTGGCGGGCTCGCGAAGCGCCGTGCCGATCAACGAGGCCCTCAGCGCATTCAACATGGTGTCGATCGACGAGCGGCCACTGTTTCGCGCGTTGGCACGGAACGCGAACCGAGGCCAAGCCACCACCGCCGAGCTTCGCGGCGAGGATGCTGCCGAGGTGTTGGAGATGCTCAGCGATCGCCGTGTGCTGCTCGAGCCCGCATCGATGGAGCTCCGATTCGCGAACGAGGCGTTGAAACCGAGGATCGAGCTCGACCCCGCCGATGGCAATAGCCTTCGTGTGAGGGTGGTGTTTGGCCTCGAGAGCAACGGGCGCCGCTTTGCACTTTCGAGTGGGGCGTGGTTCGAAGGGACCCCCGGCTGGCAGATCGACACGACCGAAGGGGTCGCACGTCCGCTGAGCGAATTGGTCACACCAGCGTGGCTTCAGCGCCTGTACCGCTCGCCCGCCATGGTGCAGTCCAACGAGGATCTTCCGGTTCTCTTGGGCGAGTACATTCCCCGGATCGCGGCGTCTCTTGGCGCCGAGCTTCCGGACCTGAGCTCCGTGGCGGATTTGGTCGACGCCAAGCCGCACTTCGAGTTGAAGGCCAACGGCGACATCATCGATGCGCAGGTTCGGCTCCTGGTTCGCTACGAAGACCAGGAGTTCGAGGTGCCCCCCGACGAGTTCCCATCCCCGCTCGCCTTCCTGCCGCCAAAGAACGACGATGCTCGGCCGCGTGTGGTCCGACGCGATGTTGGCGCGGAGATGGCCGGCATTCAAGCGTTGATGAGTCTGGGGTTCGCAGTTTCCGAATCGGGCGAGGAGCTGGTTGTCCAGGGTGACGGCGCGATCAACTTCTGGACGGTTGGGATCGGCGAGCTTCCCGAGGACTGGGACCGCTTCGTCCCGGACGACTTGGTCGATGTGACCATTCGCGACGAATCGGTGACTCCGCAGATACGAGTCTCGAGCGGCGTCGATTGGCTGAACCTCGACATGGCCTTCGAGTCGGGTGGGGCCGTCGTGCGGGAAGAAGAGCTTCGTGCGTGCCTCGAGCACGGCCGTCGGTTGGTGCGTCTCGAGGACGGGACCTTTGCCCCCGTCGACCCCGACAAGGTGGGGGACGTGCTCACGCGGATGGCGGAGATCTACGCAACGGCCGGTGTTCGCGACAAGCTCCCGCTCTCGCAGGCGGGGCGCGTTCAGGACCTGCTCAAGCTGGTCGCCAACGCCAGGGTGTCGTCTTCTGCCAAGACCCTGTTCTCGAAGATCGGAGACATCGACAAGATTCCGACCGTCCCGAAGCCGCGAAGCCTCAGGGCAACCCTTCGTCCCTACCAGAAAGAGGGATTCAACTGGCTCGTCTTCCTGCACGAGATCAACAGCGGCGGGATCCTCGCCGACGACATGGGTCTCGGAAAGACGGTTCAGGCGATCGCGCTGCTGACCTGGGCGAAGGGCAAGTACAAGCGCAAGCTCAACCTTGTGGTGGCGCCGACTTCGGTCGTGCCGAACTGGGAGCGGGAGATCAATAAGTTTGC
>JAPUKT010000244.1 GCA_027295555.1 Deltaproteobacteria bacterium | reverse complement strand
GTAGGGAGAAGGCCCGTCGCGCTCGTACTCGTACCCGTTTAGGACACCGACACGGGTAGGGGTGTGGGGCTCTCCCTCTGGAACATGGTCCACAAAGCGTGGCGCTAGCCTAGTGAGCTCACTTGATCCGGATCCTACGCGAAGTTGTTGGGTCGTTCTACGCAGTAAATGCCGCCGGGCGCCTCGATCAACGTGGCGCATTGGTTGCAGTGACTGCAACCGTTCCTGTAGTCGGGGTGCGCGTGGGCCTGCTTCGGAAAGTCTGGGTCAAAGATGAGTGCGCGGCCAAGCTGGATGAAATCGAAGCCTGCGCTCATCACGCGGCGAATGCTGTCGTTCGTGCACACCCCGCCGATGTAGCAGACCCCACACTGCACCCGGTCGCGGATCCGTTGCGCGGGCTCGAGGAAATACGTCTCTTCGTAGGGGTAGTTCTTGAACAACACGGGCGCCGACAGCTTGATGCCGATCTTCATCAACAAACTCTTTTCGTGCTTGACTAGGCCCGGGACGAGGCTGTCGCCCCGGAACAAGAGCATGGGGTTCATACTGCTGGTGCCACCGCTGCAAATGATGACGTCCAAACCGCCCGCTTCGAGCATGGCGGCGATCTCCACGGAGTCTTCATAGGTGACGCCGCCAGCTACGCCGTCCGTCATGCTGATCTTGCCGAAAAGCGGATAGTCGTCGCCCACCGCTTCTCGCACCGCCGCCAGTACCTCGAGGCCGAAGCGCATTCGGTTCTCCAGGCTGCCACCGTACTCATCCGTGCGCTTGTTGGTCTTGGGGCTGATGAACTGGCTGATGCCGTAGCCGTGGCCGAAGTGGATCTCGACGGCATCGAAGCCGATCGACTTCATGAAGGTCGCTGCCTGCGCCATGATTGCGACACGCTCGCGGATCTGCTCCTTCGTCATGGCCGCAATCCGAGGAAGACCGTATGTCAGCCCGAGCGCGTTGATGCCCTTCGACGGGCCCAGCGGGCGCTTCCCTTGGAACTGGCGGTTCTTCGTGAAGCCGCCGGCGTGACCCAGCTGGCCTGAAACCTTTGCCCCGGTCGCGTGGAGAGTACGGATGAAGCGCTCGAGCTCGGGGCGGATCCCCTCGTGCATGTACATCATGTCTTCGTGGATGCGCCCGTCCGGCTCCGCCGCGCAGTACGCGATGGTGGTCATTCCGATGCCGCTCTGGCCGATCCGCTCGTGAAACGTGGTGAACGCCTCGCTTGGGATGCCCTGAGGGCACTTACCCTCGAAGGTTGCCGCCTTGATGAGGCGGTTTCGCAACGTGAGGCCGTTGATCTTCGCTTCCGAAAAGCATTTCTGTAAGGGGTCGGTCATCGGTCGCTGCCAAGCGTATCACTTGTTCGATGGTTGGCGATTGGCGTGTCTGGTCACCCTGGCGAAGGGAAGAGGACTCCCCCGAAGGCGAGCCACGCTACCAAGAGGGTAAGGACGACGTTCACGGACTGACCGACCGCGTAGAGGATGATCGGTTTTCCCCCGGCGAGATGCTTGGTGAGGCGCCGAAAGTTCGACTCGAGGCCGATGGCGACGAACGCCATGGCGAAGAACCAGCCGCGGAAGCCCTTGGTGACCTTGGTGATCGCTTCGGTCCCCTCCGCCCCCAAGACCGGCACGAACACGAATGACGCAAGCGCGGACGCGAACAGGAAACCCAGGACGAATTTCGGAAAACGCTCCCACAGGATGCGCGCCGAAGGGCGTTTGCCCTCGATCGGTTCGACCTTGGTCACCAGCCCCTGCGACCCACGAGTCGAGCCCGAGCGCGCGGCTCAACGCTGGCATACCGACCATCATTCCGACGGTGAAGATCATCGTGAGCCCGATCCCCAAGGTGAGCTCTTCTTTCTTTGCGCGAACCGCTGCCGCCACCGCGACTGCCGCGCTCACGCCGCACACCGAAGTCGCGCACGCGATGATGATGGTCAGCGCCTTCGAGGGCATCTGCAATACGCGGGTCCCGAAACTCCACATCAGCAAGATGATCACCGGGGTGACGAGATACGCGACCATCAACCCGGGGCCGCCGAGCTCCACGATCCGTCCCACGAGAAGCTCGGCTCCAAGCAACACCAACCCGATCTTGATGAAGAGCTCGGATCGGGCGCCGACTTCGAGCCATGGGGGGGTGCCGATGGTGTTCGAGACCAGGAGCCCGAGCGCCAAGGCCCAGAGCGCGTACCCGAGCCCCCAGGACTCGAGTATGCTCTGAGCGCCGATCGTCTGAGCGAGCCACGCAAGCAGGAACACGGCGAGTGCCGCCGGGATGTAGCGCGCGAGATGTTGGCCGGTCGCTTTGACGGCGAGGGCGGTGATCGCGATGATCACGCCAGCCAACGCGAGCAGACTCCCGTACGAGCCCACCCAGGCGTCGCCTGGGTTGGTCGACCACGAAGCCGCTTTGGGCACGGCGGTCACCCAACCCGCCGCGACCGAGATGATGATCGCGAACCCCAACCACACGGACCACCAGTCTTCGGAGCGGAGCGCGCGCATGTGGTGCTACAATAGTCGCTCCTGCCCATTGCCAACAGCGGGTCAGATCGGGTAACACCGGCCAATGACGTCTAGGATCACGGCTTGGAGACCGCTTTGGCTCGCCGCGCTACTGCTCTCCTTCGTACCAACCGCGGGGGCGGACGTCGCGCCCGACGAACATGGGCAAGTTGCAACGCTGCCTGAGGCGGTCGGGGATCACTGGGTTTGGATTCCGGATCGAGCGCTACGGCGAACTGCCCTATTCGATGGAGGCACCGGTGACATGTTGGGGTTGATCGACAGCGGCATGACGATCACGCCCAAAGCGCCCCAGTGGTCGAAGAAGCGTGGCGAGATCTACAACGTCGACACCATTTACACGCGCGGGCACCACGGTGAGCGCAAAGACTACGTCTTCATTTACGACGCCCGCACCTTGGAAGTGAAGGGCGAGATCGAGATCCCGCCGCGTGCGGGGGACACCGGGACTGGCATCGCCCTCCTGGGGATGCTCGACGGAGAACGCTTTCTCGTCCTCCTCAACCAGTCGCCGGGGAGCTCGGTCTCCGTCGTCGACCTCGAGGAACGAAAGTTCGTGGGCGAGATTCAGACGGCAGGGTGTGCGGGCGTGTACCCCGCGGGTCCCCAGCGCTTCGGGATGCTTTGCGGGAACGGGACGGCGGTGACCGTCATGTTGACGGACGAAGGCGGGCTCGATCGAATTGCGAGAAGCGAACCGTTTTTCGATGTCGTGGTCGACCCGGTTTCCGAGAAGGGCGCTCGTAACGGCTCGAGTTGGCTCTACACGACGTTTGGCGGTCAGCTCTACGAGATCGACTATTCCGGCGGTGCACCCGCACCCGCCGCTCCCTGGTCGCTCTTCACCGACAAGGAGCGCGAGAAGGAGTGGTACGTAGGCGGAGGTCAATATCTTGCCTACCATCAACCAACCAAGCGTCTCTTCTCGATCGTGCACCAGGGCGGCCCAGGCTCGCACAAGGACCCGGGTACCGAGGTTTGGGTGTACGACGCTGCAGCGCAAAAGAAGGTAGCGAGCTTCTCGATGCCCAATGTGCTCGTGGCCTTCATTCGTCCTCAAGTGGGTTTCGAAGCCGGCGGTTTCGTCGACTGGTTGTTTCGGACGCTCCTCCCGAACACGGGCGTTCATAGCATCGCGGTCACCCAGGACGAGCAACCCCTTCTATTCGCGCGGCATGCCGAGTTAGGTGCCGTTGGCGTCCTCGACGCCACCAGTGGCGAGCATCTTCGCGACCTGGAAGAGGTAGGGCTCTCAGGCGTATTGTTGGTGGTGCCATGATCGACCCGGTCGTTTCAGTGTCCCTTCGCTGCCTGCTCGCGGTTCTGTTCGCGGCGGCCGCGTGGCACAAGGCGTCCGATCCGCGTCGTTTCACCGCGACGCTCGACGCCTACCGATTGCTCCCGTCTTGGTTGGGCGAGGCGGCGGCGAGGGCGTTGCCAGTCGCCGAGGTGGCTGTTGCGGTTTCGCTCTTGTTGCCCCTCTACCGATGGGCCGCCCTCGGGGCCGTGGTGCTGCTCGTCCTTTATAGTGTCGCGATCGCGATCAATCTCGCCCGTGGGCGCCGCGAGATCGACTGCGGTTGCTTCGGGCCGGCGGTCGGTGTTCCGCTGAGCGGAGCCTTGGTGGCCCGGAACGCGCTGCTCATCGGGGCGGCCGCCATCGTTTCCCTGCCTGTGGCCGTTCGGCCCCTCGTGTGGGTGGACGCCTTCAGCGTCATCGTGGGCGTTGCGGTGATGACCATTCTGTGGATTTCGTTCTGGCGGTTGAGCGAGGCCGCGAGGCTTCAGGGAGGTGGCCGATGATCGATGCGCTCATCGTCTCGAACGTCGTTCTCTGGCTGATCGTCGTGGGCCTCGCGGTGACCGTGTTCGCACTCACCCGGCAGATCGGTTTGCTCCACGAACGCATCGCCCCAGTCGGTGCGCTATCACCGCGCGCCAAGGTCAAGGTCGGCACGCCTGCTCCCGAGATGGTCCTCACCGATCTCCGGAACCGTCTCGTACGAATCGGTTCCGGAGCCTCGAAGGACGACACGCAGACTCTCCTGTTCTTTCTCTCCCCGACTTGTCCGGTTTGTAAGACCCTTCTTCCTACCGTCGAACGGGTCGCTCGCGCGGAAGTGCCCCGGGTGCGGGTAGTGTTGGCGAGCGACGGGGACCTCGAGGAGCACCTCGCTTTTGCCGAAGCCGAGGCGCCTGCGGAAATCCCGTACGTGTTGTCCACCGAGCTCGGCATGACCTATGGCGTCGGCAAGCTTCCATATGCCGTGTTGATCGACAGGCAGGGCGTTGTCGCAGCACAAGGCCT
>JAPUKT010000243.1 GCA_027295555.1 Deltaproteobacteria bacterium | reverse complement strand
GTACCGGTGATGGCGACGATCGGGGCCTGGCTGTACCGAGCGGCAAGCTCGATCTCGCCGATGACTGGCGTTCCCCGTTCCTCGGCGCGGTCGAGTGCCTGCAGAGGTGAGACGCCCGGCGAAACCACGATGAGGTCGAGGCCCTCGAAGGCGCTTTCGGGATGACCCCCAAGCACGAGCTCCGCGCCGAGAGTTTCGGCTTCTTGGGCTGCCTGGCCTAGGGCTTGTGCGTCACGCTGGTCGTTGACGCGAACGTTGGCGCCGCGCGTTCGAAGGAAGCGGACGACCGCAAGCCCGGTTTCTCCGAGCCCGACGACCATTGTGTTCTTCCCGGACAGCTCCACGGTCACCTCAGCTTCAACGTGGCTAGGCTCGCGACGGCGAGCATGATGGCGATGATCCAGAAGCGGACGATGACCCGCGGCTCGGGCCAGCCCATCTTCTCGAAGTGGTGGTGAATCGGCGCCATCAAGAAGATGCGCCGGCCGGCCAGCCGGAAGAAGCCGATCTGAAGGATGACGCTGACGGCCTCGACCACGAAGATGCCGCACAGGATCAAAGACAGGAGCTCGTTCTTCGTGAGAACGGCGAGCGCCCCGAGCCCCCCACCGAGGGCCAGCGAGCCGACGTCGCCCATGAAGACCTGGGCAGGGTAGGTGTTGTACCAGAGGAACCCGAAGCCCACGCCGACCATCGATGCGGCGAAAATGCTGAGCTCACCGGCGCTCTCGATGTGCGCGATGTCGAGGTAGTCGGCGACGACATTGCCGAATAGGGTCAGGCCCGCCAGATACGCGAGGATCGCGTAGGTACCCGCCGAGATCATCACCGGCCCGATCGCTAGGCCGTCGAGCCCATCCGTGAGATTGACGGCATTCGAAGTCCCGACGATGACGATCGACGCAAAAACGACGTAGAGCCAGGGCGGCAGCTCGACGGGGTACTTCGAAAACGCAAAGAACGGAGCGGCGAGTCGGTACCGGATCTCGAGCCAATCGCCCGGAAGGCCCGCCTCGCCGTAGAAGAGCCACCCACATACCGCGATGGCGGTAGCAAACTGTAGAAGCAACTTGTATCGGCCGGCAAGACCCCCCGTCGAACGTGTCCGGATCTTCGAGGTGTCGTCGATGTAGCCTACGACCCCGTAGGCCACGGTGATCAAGATGACGACCCACACCATCGAGTTGGCCGGATCTGCCCACAACACGGTCGACAGAACCAACGCAAGCAGCATGAGCGCGCCGCCCATCGTGGGGGTTCCCGCTTTGGAAAAATGGGTTTCCGGGCCGTCGGCGCGAATGACTTGGCCGATTTGCTTTCGTTGTAAGCGACGGATGAACCACGGATAGAGGCCGAACGTGAGCAGCAACGCGGTCATCGTGGCCGCCAGGAAACGAAACGGTAGGTAGCGGAGCACGTTGAGAAACGACAACGAGTCGTGAGTATGGAGTGGGTAGAGGAGGTAATAGATCATCGAGAGCCCTCCTCGAGAAGCGGAGCAACTGCGCGTTCCATTTCCATGGAACGGGAGCCCTTCACCAGCACGACCGCGTTGAGAGGTAGGCGGTCCGAGAGCTGCAAACAATCGTCCGCGTCCTCAAACCAGAGCGTATCGGTGCCCCGCGCGTTCGCGGCGTCCACCCCTTCGTGCATCGCGTCGCCGCAACCAATGAACAGGAACGCGTCGGCGGCGGCCACGAGCTCCCCGACCCTTCGATGCGCCTCCACGCTACGCGTACCGAGCTCTTTCATGTCTCCGAGGACGACGACCAACGGCGCATTGCGCTGGTCGGCCACCGCGCGAGCCGTCGAGACGGCAACTTCGACCGAAGCGGGATTCGCGTTGTACGTGTCGTCGATGATCAATCGCTCGCCACTGCCGGGTCTTGGATGGAGACGCCCCTGGGACGGCGCGACGGTCGCCATGCCACGAACCGCGTCTTCCATGGAAAGCCCGAGACCAAACACGATCGCGAGCGCCCCGGCGGCGTTGAGCACCGCACCCTCCCCCAACAGCGGGAGCGTGACCTCGGTGGTCTGGCCCCGTATCCACAAGCTGGCCCGGGTGTGGGCTCCACCGACTTCCCAGCCGAGGACTCGAACGTCGTTCTCGGCGGCACGCCCGTAAAAGAGCTTCCGGTGGGCTTCGACGACCGCCGCTCGTTTCTTGAGCGGGCCGTCGTCTCCGTGGGCCACCGCCACGCCGCCTGGCCCGAGCGCTCGAAGGAGCGCCATCTTTTCGTCAGCCACCGCTTCGACGGAGCCGAGGCCTTCGGTGTGAGCCAACGTAGCGCCCGTCACGATCCCCACATCGGGCGCCGCGATTTCAGCAAGGCGCGCAATCTCGCCAGGCTCGCTCGTGCCCATCTCGACGACAGCGGTGTCGAAGCTCGAGTCTAGCTGAAGGAGTGTCATCGGGACGCCGATGCGATTGTTGAGGTTGCCCACGGTCTTCAACACTTGGCGTCCGTTGGCCTCTAGGGCGGCCGCCGTCAGATCCTTGGTGGTGGTCTTGCCCACCGAGCCAGTGATGCCGATGACGGTCCCGCTCCACGCGCTCCGGTACGCCCACGCGAGATCTCCAAGCGCTCGAAGTGTGTCGTCGACATGGATGGCGCTAATGTGGTCGGCCAGCGTCGTTCCTCGCTCGACCATCACCGCCGTAGCGCCCGCCTCCGCAGCTCCCTCCGCGAAGTCGTGGGCGTCGAAGCGCTCGCCGCGAAGCGCGACGAAGAGATTGCCGTCCGTAACCGCTCGCGAGTCGGTCACGACGCCCGACACGCTCTCCCAGGAAGGTCCGCTCAGGCTCCCGCCCGTGGCAGCCACAACTTGTGCGCTTCGGAAGCTGGCCTCGTTCGGGGGAATCGCGGTGGCCATTACGCGCCTCCTCGCAGACCGGCAATGGTCGCCCGAGCTTCCTCACGGTCGTCGAAGTGCGCACGCTCGGTCCCGATGATCTGGTATGTCTCGTGGCCCTTCCCGGCGAGGAGCACGGTGTCGCCGTCCTGCGCGGATCGAATCGCTAGTGCGATCGCCTCTCGCCGGTCGAGCACACAGCAGTACCCTCGGGCCGCGGTGGCCAGCTCCTCGGGCTCGAAGCGCGGCATGCCGGCCTTTCGCGCTCCCGCTTCGACCTCGTCGAGGATGTCTTGCGGATTCTCGCTTCGCGGATTATCGCTGGTGACCACGCAAAGGTCGGCTGTCTCGGCAGCCACCCTGCCCATTTCCGGACGCTTGCCACGGTCACGGTCGCCCCCAGCGCCGAACACGGCGATCAACCGGCCTGGCGTGATCGCCCTCATGGTTTCGAGGACACGGTGAAGCGCGTCGGGAGTGTGTGCATAGTCGACCAACACTGCCACGTCGCTAGGATGAGCGATGCGCTCGAGCCGACCAGCGCTTCCTGCCGCGGTGCGCCACGCGTCGACAGCCCGGTCGAGATCCAAGCCGAGCGCGTAGACGCACCCAAGCGCGACGAGAAGGTTCTCGAGGTTGTGCTCCCCGAGCATCGGGCTTCGAATTCGCACCGATCTCTTCGGTGTTTGGACGGTCGCTTCGATGCCGCTACGCGTCGCCGACCACTCAGTTGCCACGATTTCGGCGCCGCTCCCCCGACGGCGGGAACAGCGAATCACAGGCATCGCAGCGCGTGCCGCGACTTCTGCGCCGAAGGGATCGTCGATGTGCACGACCGCTTGCTTGGGTCGAAGCTCGGTGAAGAGACGGGCTTTCGCGTCACCGTAGTCTTCGAGCGTGTCGTGAAAATCCAAGTGGTCTCGCGAGAGATTGGTGAACGCAGCAACCTCGAGATCGAGGGCGTCCACTCGGCGCATGGCCAAGCCGTGGCTCGACACCTCGAGAACGAGGTGCGTCGCGCCCGCAGCGAGGGCTTGTCGCGCGAACCGCGAGATGTCGTCTCCCTCGGGCGTCGTGTGGGCAGACGAGACCTCCGTGGCGCCTACCGAGAGACCCGTCGTCCCGATCAGAGCCGCCGTGCCCGAGGCCCGTTCGATGGCCTGCTTGAGCAGATACGCGGTCGTGGTTTTACCGTTGGTGCCTGTGATCCCGACGGTGTGCAGGCGACTGGTCGGACTCCCATAGACCAACTCCGCGGCGCGGCCGAGGCCGAGGCGGGCGTCGTCGACGATCAGTTGCGGGACGTCGCGCTCGATCGGTTGCTCCGCCATCACCGCCACCGCCCCGTGTGCGAGGGCGTCATCGACGAACCGCGCGCCGTCGTGGTTCTGCCCTGGCACCGCTACGAAGAGATCCCCATCGACCACATGACGTGAGTCGTGCCGCACGCCGGTCACGCGCTGCACCGGCGAGCCGACGAGTTGCCCCCCCACTCCGCTGCTCCGGAGCTCCGCGAGCGTCATAGCTGCCTCCGACTCATGGCTCATGCGGCCTCCGAGGCACCGCGGCAGCGAGTGATTTGCTGTTCCCTTTCGGGATGGGGGCTTCGTGGTCGAGCCTACGCCGATCGAGCTGCAGTCGCACGATCGATCCGTGGGACACGACGGTGCCCGGCGCTGGGTCCTGCCGAATGACGAGCCCCGAGCCACTCACTTCGGGAACGAGCGAGTCGGCGTGCAGGGCGACCACGGCCCGTCGAAGCGGAAGGCGTCGGACGTCGGGGACGGCGCTATGACCCTTCTCGACCGACTGGGTTGGCACGGGCTTGGCCGCTGGCTCGGCCGCTGGCTTTTCTTTCATCTCCGCCAGGACGGCGCGCCCTCGGTCCGGCGCGACCCCCATGTGGCGGAGCGTAACCTCGGCGATCCGCCGGAAGACCGGACCTGCCACGGTGCCCCCGTAGTGTGCGATGACCGGCTCGTCGATCACGACGGAGATGACCATCGCCGGTTTATCCGCGGGCGCGAAACCGATGAACGATGCCAGCCACTTGTCTTTGGCGTACCCGCCGTGGATGTAGTCGGCCTTCTGCGCCGTGCCGGTCTTCCCGGCCACGAGATAACCGTCGACCGCAGCTTCCATCGCCGTGCCGCCTGACTCAGTGACCGCCGTAAGCATCTCTCCCACTAGCTTTGCCACGCGGCGAGGAACGACCTGACGCCGGACTTGCGGTTTGGTTTCCTCGAGGGTGACCCCCTCGCCATCGGTGATGCGTCGCACCAGGGTCGGTCGCATCAATCGACCGCCATTGGCGATGGCGCTCATCGCTGTGGCGAGCTGCACATTGGTGACGCTCATACCTTGGCCGAAGGACACCGCGGCTACGTCGATTTTGTACCAGCGACGGTAGTGATGAAGGATACCTGCCGTCTCCCCAGGAAGGCCGAGGCCCGTCGGCTCTCCAAACCCGAACCTCCTGAACAAGCGGTAGAGATCGCGCTTGCCTAGCTCGAGCGCGATCTTCGCCGTACCAATATTGCTCGAGTACGCGAGGATCTGTGTGGGCGTGAGCCACTCATACGGGTGGGCGTCGTGAAGGAGGCGACCTCCGATCCGTGTCACGCCGTTTTCACAGTTGATCAATTGGTCGGGTCGCACCGCGCCGGTGGCGAGAGCGGCGGCCATCGTGAAGGCTTTGACGGTCGATCCGGGCTCGAACCGATCGACCACTGCACGGTTTCTCCGGTGCGCGGTAGGGTGTCTAGAAGGTTCGTTCGGGTTGAACGGTGGGTAGTTGGCGATCGCCAGGATCTCTCCCGTCGACGGGTCCATGACCACGACACTTCCCCCACGCGCCTCGAACGTGCGCACGCCGAGGGCGAGCTCGCGCTCCGCGATGTGTTGGATCGCTTTGTCGATCGTGAGAACGACGTTCTGCCCCTGATTCGAGAGATCGTTGATCATATCGTCCGCGAAGACAACCTGTCCGCGTCGATCACGAATCGCCTCGACCCTCCGATCGGAACCGCGAAGCCTGTTTTCGAAAGCCAGCTCGACACCCTCGATGCCGCGGCCGTCGATATCGGTAAAGCCCAAGAGGTGCGCGGCAAGATGGCGATTCGGGTAGTAGCGGCGAGCCTCGGTCGTGAGGCCAATACCGGGAATGTCGAGCTCCGCGACACGCGTCGCCTCGTGCGGCGTGACATGGCGATCGATCCACGCGAAGTAGCGATCGGTGGCGAGTCGTTTTGCGAGCTGTTTCGGGTCGACGTCGAGCACCGCGGCGAGACGCCGAGCTGTCATCTTGGGGTCCTGGTCCATCGCTCGCAATCGGCGCGGATTGGCGTAGACGCTGTTCACATCGACGCTGACGGCTAGCTCGGCGCCGTGTCGGTCGTAGATCGCGCCACGCCGTGGCGACACGCGGAGCCTACGTAGATGCTGGCCCTCAGCCATCTCGCGCAACCGATCCCCGCCAACGACTTGGAGCTGAAACGCGCGCACCAACACGAGGGCCGCGACGCATAGCACCCCTACCCCGAGGATCGCGATCCGCGCGCGAAACCATCGATGCCGTCGATTGGAACGCGCTTTCACCGGACCCTCCCCGAAGCCACGGGCTGTCGTTTCTCGCTCATCGTCACGATACGCGTCGGCTTCGGGACCTCCATGCCGAGGGTCCCTCGTGCGATCGTTTCGATCCGGCCGCTTTGTCGAAGCGTGGCCGCCTCGATCGAGAGCAGGCGGCGGTCTTGGAGGAGCTCGTGTTGGCGGGACCGTTCGTCGCTCACCTCGTAGCCTAGCCGCACGGTCTCGAACCGAATCGCGAGATGCACGACGAAGGCCGCCGCAGTGGCCAAGACCGCAACGCACCACAGAGGGAGAAAGCGCTGTTTCATGCGACTACCTCCACCCTGCGCGCCGCCCGGAGCTTGGCGCTCCGAGACCGCGGGTTCTCCTGCCGCTCTTCGTCCGATGCAATGACGGGGCGCTTCGTGAGTGGCGTCAGATGCTTACTGTCGCGGAACGTATGCTTCACCATCCGGTCCTCGAGAGAGTGAAAGCTGATCACCGCTGCGACTCCTCCCGCCCGAAGCACGGTTGGCAGTTGTTCGAGCAGCGACTCGAGCTCGGAAAGCTCCTCGTTGACCGCGATGCGAAGCGCTTGAAACGTTTTCGTTGCGGGGTCGATGCGGCCCCGACGGGGGCCGGTCGCGCGATGTACCGCTCGGCGCAAGTCGGCAGTGGTCTCGAGCTCACCCTCTTCGTACGCTTGCCGAAGAAAGCGCGCGATGCGGCGTGAACGTCCTTCTTCTCCGTATCGATAGATCACGTCTGCAAGCTCTTCCGCGTCTGTCCTGCCGATCAGCTCGAGCGCCGTTTCGCCTTCGGTCGGATCCATGCGCATGTCGATCGGTCCGTCTTTCGTGAGGGAGAAGCCTCTGTCCTGCTGGTCGAGCTGCGCTGAGCTGAGGCCGAGATCGGCCACGATTCCGTCGACGCGGACGATCCCCAGCGAGCGCAAGACCTCGGAGAGATCACGAGTGCGAGCTTTGCGCAGAGTGACCCGGTCTCCGTAGCTGGTAAGCGCCTTGCCGGCCGCCTCGAGCGCACTCGGATCGCGGTCGGTGCCCACGAGGCGGCCGTCCGGCGCGCTTCGTTCGAGGATGCCCCGGGCATGCCCCCCGCCGCCGAGGGTCACGTCCGCGTACACGCCACTCGAGACCGGACGCAGATATTCGAGCACTTCTTCGAGCAAAACCGGCGTGTGGTCGAAGGCCGTCACAGCCCGAGCTCCGCCAGCCGCTTGGAGATCGCCAAACGACGATCATCGTCCGCAAGGACGTCCTTGCGAAGGCCTTCGAAGGTCTCTTTCGACCAGAGCTCGATGTAGCGACCCATCCCGGCCCAAAGCGCATCCCGCTTGAGCCGGGCATGTTTTCGCAAGGCCGCCGGGATCAGGAGCCGGCCTACTTTGTCGACATCGCACTCGACCGCCCCAGATACGTAGATCCGCTTCAGAGTCACCACGTCCTCGTCGAACTGTGGCAGCTCCGCAAGACGCTCCTCGAAGGCGATCCACTCCGCCATCGGGTAAGCCACGAGGCACGTTTCCAAGCCCGTGGTCAGCACCAGCTTCGAGTCGCCTTGAGCGGTCATCACCTCGCGGAACCGCGACGGTACCGACGTGCGGCCCTTGGCATCGATGCTGTGCTCGTAGCGTCCTCGGAACAAGCTTTCCCCGCATCCCTAGTTGGGGGCTAGTTGGGGTTGAATTGGCACTTGATCCCACTAGTTCCCACTAAGGCCGGAAACTAAGGGGGGACCCCCGCCTGTG
>JAPUKT010000242.1 GCA_027295555.1 Deltaproteobacteria bacterium | reverse complement strand
TCCCCACGCCGAAGACGCACGGTCCCGAAGATGTGGCCGTCGACGCGGAAGGCCGGGTGTACGTCGGCGTCGAGGAGGGACGGATCTTCCGATACTCGCCTGACGGAGCGAAGGTCGAAGCGTTTACGGACACTGGCGGCTGGCCGCATGGCTTGGATTTCGACGTCGATGGCAACCTCATCGTGGCGGATGCGTTCAAAGGGCTCCTGTCGCTCGACCCCGAGGGGACCATCACGGTCCTCTGCACCGAGGCTGGCCACCATCCATTCAGGTTCACCGACGACGTGGACGTCGATTCGCAGAACGTCGCGTGGTTTTCCGACGCCTCCTACGAGTGGTCGCAACACGAGGTGATGAACGAGGCCCTCGAGAGCGGCCCGAAGGGCAGGCTCGTCAAATACGACATCAACACGGGGAAGTGTGAGGTGGTGCTGAGCGAGCTTTATTTCGCCAACGGCATCGCAGTATCTCCCGACGAAACCTACGTGCTGGTCAACGAGACGATGCGCTACCGAACCAAGAAGGTCTTCGTCCGTGGACCCAAGGCAGGTCAAGTCGAGGTGTTTATCGACAATCTCCCGGGCTTCCCCGACGGGATTTCAACAGGCTCGGATGGGATCTTCTGGTTGGCGATCTACGCGCCTCGCAATGCGCTGCTCGATAGCGCTTCCGGCCGTCCGTGGTTCCGGAAGATCATCCATCGGATTCCCTCGGCGCTTCAGCCGAAGGCCAAGCGCCACCCGTTCGTGCTGGGTCTCGATGCTGATGGCAACGTCGTGCACAACCTCCAGGACGTGGACGGTGCCCGCTTTTCGATGACAACCAGCGCAGAGCAGGTTGGCGATTGGCTCTACGTGGGAAGCCTTTCCGAGCCCAACTGGGGACGCATTCGGGTTTCGACGCTGCCGTAGCAGGGTGCCGTCGGCTTGCCAAGACCGCCGAATCCGAGGATCTTCGTGTCTTCTTAGGTAGGAGTGACACGATGGGTCGATTTTGGCTTGTGAGCTTGGGCTGCTTTCTGGCGGTTGGGGTCGCTTGCAGCAGCGATGGTGGGGGTTCGTCGGTTCAGATCGTGGCCGGCGAGGATGGCACCGTCGAAGTGATCGTCGACGGCCGTGCCCTGTTCGCGCTCGCGCCTGGTGGGCCCGTGGCGCGCAATTTCAACGAGACGTTCTTCGGACAGCCCGAGCAGTTCATCCGGTCCGACGAGGTGGTCGACCCCCTCTCGGTCCGATCCGTCATCAACGACGAGTCCGGGGCGACCGTCGAATACGCCAACGCGGATGGCTCTCGTAGTGCGACCCTGGTGACCACGCTGGTGAGCGATGAGTCGAGCGAGTTTCGGCTCGAGCTTGCAGGGGACTCGGCGGACTCGATTTCCGTCGGTATTCGTTGCGACGAGAACGGCACATTCCACGGTTTCGGCGAGCAGTACAACGCCACCAACCAGCGCGGCGAGAAGTTCCAGCTACTCGTCGCCGAGCAGGGTCGAGGTCGCGACGGAGATGACGCCGCCGCTGGCAACGACCATTCGACCTACTTCCCGATGCCGTACTACATCGACGCGCGAGGCTTCGGGGTATTGTTCGACACCGCTCGTCGCGTGCAGGTTGATCTTTGCGCGACCGACGAGAACATTGCTTGGATCGAGGTCGTGAGTGGCGCGCCGGTCCAGTGGCGTGTGTTTCACGGTCCGACTCCGGTCGACGTGATCCGTCAGCTCGCGGACCTGGTCGGTCGACCCGCTCAGCCGCCGCTTTGGGCTTATTCACTCTGGATTGGGTCAGGGGGTGGATCCGACGCGGTCCTTGGTGAGGTCGACACGCTCGAGGCTGCAGGGATACCGGTCTCGGTCCTGTGGGTTCAGGACTGGGGCGGCGCTCGAATCGACTTCGACGGTGGGGTCCGATACGTGTGGGAGCCGCGCGAAGTGTGCCTTGCAGACGACTTCTGCCCCGAGAATGAGGACTGCAGTGTCTGCTACCCGCAGTTCGGCCAGATGGTCAGCGACCTTCACGAGCGTGGCTACAAGTTCCTGACCTACGTGAACCCCTTCATCGTCGAAAAACCTGATCAGCGATTCACCATGATGAAGCAGATGGGTCTCTTGGTGAACGACCCGGAAGGGCAGACCTACCTGTCGGTCGGTCCCAACATTCCGGAGAAAAACGGGCATCCCGACTTCTCGAACCCGGATACTTTGGACTTCATCGCCGAGTCTCTCGCCAACATCGTCCGAGACTACGGGGTCGACGGCTGGATGGCCGACTTTGGCGAGTGGATTCCCCTCGATGCGGTGGCCAGCGATGGGAGTGACGGCGTCGAGCGCCGCAACACCTTCCCGATCGATTGGCAACGCGCAACCCGCGAGGCGATGGACGCAGTGCGTCCCGACGGCAATTGGGTGATGTTCGCGCGGTCGGGGTTCACGGGTGTGCAGAGCGTCGCGCAGATTCACTGGACCGGCGACCAGGAGACGAATTGGAGCGAGCTCGACGGATTGCCGACCGTGGTGCCGGCTCTGATCAACATGGGGCTCGCCGGTCAGCCGTTCGTCACCCATGACATTGCTGGTTTCGCGCGGGGCGACGGGCCGAGCACCAAGGAGCTCTACCAGCGTTGGACGGAGCTTGGCGCGTTCACCCCGATCATGCGGACGCATCAGGGAGCAGACAAAGAGAACAACTGGCGCTGGGACCGCGACGAAGAAACCACCGCGCACTTCCGAAAGTTTACGTATGTGCACTGCGCGCTCATGGACGAGCTCGTCGCGCTTGCTACCGAGTGGGAGACGACCGGCGCACCGATTCTCCGACACATGATGCTCAACTTTCCGAACGACCCCGCCACGTGGAACCTGAGCGATCAGTACATGCTCGGCGATTCGCTCTTGGTTGCGCCGGTGCTGACCGAGGGGGCGACGGGGCGGCCGGTCTACTTCCCCGCCGGCAAGTGGTTCAACGTGTGGACCGGGAACGACATCAGGGGGCCCGTCGAAGTCCGAGTCCCGGCCCCGATCGGGCGTCCCCCGGTCTATGCGCTTAGGGAGGACCGGGACGACCTCCGGAACGCGGAAGCGAACCTCACGCCCGAAGACTGCCGTTAGACGAACTGAGCCCGCTACTCCGCGGCGCTGATGACCTGATCGTCTTCGCCGGTCCGGGTCGGGTCGAACTGCTTCGTCCACTGCCGGAAGGCGTGGATGGGGCCATCGCCTTCGGCGAGGGGAGGGCGCTCGACGCCGATCTTGTTGCGCCAGATCTCGAAGTCCTGGGAGACGTCGTTCTTGTAGCCGCGCATCGAGGCACCGACGATCAGCTTGTGGAGGACGCTCCTCGGCACGAGCCTCAGTAGCGGGTTGATCTTCTCGGGGTGCGTGACGTGTCGGAGGCTGATCGCGAGGCTCAGCTTCAGCATCTGTTGGTCGATCGCGCTCGGAAACACGAAGTGCCGAGAGCGCAGGCCGTATTCGGCCACTTCGACTTCGACGCACGAATAGCCGAGACCCCATTTCGTGATCTCGAACTCGGCGCGAAGATCGCGCCTCTTTCCGAACACCCCGGCGTCGCGATCCATCCCGTACCGTGCGGTGAGCTTCGGGCCCTCCGTCTGCAGTGGCTGGATAATCTCGGTCTTCCGATATCCGTGTACGATCGAAAGGTGCCCGAAGTCGACGCTGTTCTCGGCCGTGTCGTACGGGTTGGCGCGGACCTCCCAGGTGTGATGGACCAGCGGCGTCCACCCGTCATCGTCGAGCTTGGGTACGGTCCACTCGGGGGCCTCCCAGTCCTGCTGGTGATACGCGAGGATCAGCCCGTTCATTTCTTCGATGGGCCAGGTGCGAAGCTTGGCCTTGCGCGGGGGCTTCGTGTCGTAGCCCGTCTTGACGCAGGTGCCTTCCGTGTCGTAACAGAACCCATGGAAGGGGCAGCGCAAGATTTCGCCTTGAATGGTGCCACCATAGGCGAAGTGGGCGCCCATGTGTGGACAGAAGGCGTCGCTCAAGCACGCCTTGCCCGACTCGGTCCGAAACACGACCAAGTCCTGGCCCATGAACTGGACCGACTTCACCTCGCCGGCTTTAAGCTCGTCCGAGAAGCAGATGAGGAACCATCCGGTCGGAAACGCTTGAAGACGATTCGACTCACGGGTCACGAAATTCGAGTTACGCGTCATGTGGGACTGTTTAAGAACGAATTGCGAGCAATGCGCAAGTCGTCGGCCATGCTGGGGACGCGCATCTTTTTCGTGGAACCTGGCGCGCGGCGCGTTGGCGGGTCTAACCTGGAAATCGGTGCCGAGATGGAGGACAAAACCGACACGGAGCGGCGATGCGTGAGCTTGGGATCGTCGGGGCCATCACGGCCCTCATGTGCCTGCTGAGCGGCGTCTGGTTCGCTCCGTGGGAGACGCTCTATTACAACGGCGTTTGGGTCACTGCACTGGGCTTTGCCGTCGGCGTTCCGACGGGCTTGATCTATCACCTGCGGCTCTACCAGGTCCTCCACCCGCGAGGCGAGTTGCCACGTGGCTGGTACTGGCGGCCGCTACGGTTCAACGCCTGTCTTCTTCCCGAAGAGCGACGGAGCGTGATGTCCTGGTGTTACGTCGGGGGCCTCGGGTTCGTCGTCATCTGTATGGGCCTGCTGATAATGGGAACGGGCGTTTCGATGGCTTTCTTTCGGGGCGTTTGAAGGGAGCGGTCGTCACGGCGGCGCTGCCGCGGTATCCTCGTCACGTGAAGAAGAGCTCCCATGATCCCCCGATCGAGTCGCCCATTCCGTTTCGTACGGGCTCGAACGGAGAGTTCGATCCCCCGCCGCCCACCAAGCGCGACCGAATTGCGGAAGAAACCTTCCAGCGTTTGGTGATTGAGAAATCACGGCGCCTCGGACTATCGCGCCGTGATTTCGTCTCGAGCACGATGGGAACCGCGACGGCGCTCTGCGTGATCAATCAGGTGTACGGATGCTCGAGCGCTGGGTTCGAGGTCGACGGCGGAATGATGCTGGATGCAGGTGCGTGCGAACCGCTCGAGGGCGACGAGCTCATCTTCGATGTGCAAACTCATCATGTGAATCCGAACGGGGCTTGGCGTGAAGGTGGCGGATTCGAGGGTTCGCTGCGGATATTCCCGCAGTCGCAGTGCGGCGAGACCGACTTCGTCGATTGCTTCGATGCGGAGCACTACATTCGCGAGCTCTTCGTGAACAGCGACACCAGCATTGCAGTGTTGTCGCAAGTGCCGGCGGTTCCGGGAAACAATCCGCTCGAGACCGAAGAAGCGGCGGCTACACGGGAAATCGTGAACCGCCTGGCAGACTCGGAGCGTCTCATCATCCACGGCATCGTCGTGCCGGACCGAGGCGAGGAGCAGCTTGACGGGATGCAAGCGCTCAAGGAAGAACAAGAGATCGCGGCATGGAAGGTGTACACGCAGTTCGGGGGGTGGCGCCTCGACGATGAGGCGATAGGCATTCCTTTCATTGAAA
>JAPUKT010000241.1 GCA_027295555.1 Deltaproteobacteria bacterium | reverse complement strand
GCGAGGTAGTGGGTTCGCGCTTCTGCGAGCTCGCGCTGGCGGATCTCCTCCTCGAGCTCAGCCGCGTGGGCTTCTCGCTGCTGCTCGTAGAGAAACGAGATGGTCACGAGTAAGACGATCCACGAGCCCACGTCGACCAGGCGCTGTACCCACGCAAGGTTCGTCGCGACGTGGGATCCGGTCCAGTAATCGGGAATCTCGATGCCGAGCGGGCTGGCGAGGCAGAAGAAAGTCAGCGTCGCGGTAGAAATACCGGCCCAAACCCAGGCCGAACGGCGATCGCCCAAGAGAAGCGAGAGCATCGGCATCAAGGCGCACCAGTGAAGCACCGGTGCCTTCACTCCGCCGAGGACTGAGATGATCGAGAGGATGACCAGGTAGCCCGCGGCGATGGTCATGTTGCCGATCAGCTCGACCGACTCGGTGCGCCGAAGCGCGTGGGGAATCAAGAGGACGAGAAGCAGACCCAGGATCAGAGCGATGTTGATGACCGCCGCCCCTTCCGAGGGTAGCGACCAGTTGAAGAAGACAACCGCCTCGATGCTCACGAGCAGAAGGATCAGCGTGAATCCGACTACGATGCGAGCGCGTCGCGAGACCTCGGGGTCGCCCCGCAGGATCGACTCCGGAATCCATGTGTCGATGATGCGCTGGGTGAAGCTCGGCGGACTTCTCCGCTCGTTCACCGCCGAATCCGCGTTCTGCGCCGAGGCCGGCACCGGCACGGTCATTACGCCTCCACAGACTCCAGTTGAATACGTTTACGAGACAGCCGTTATCGGTATCGGACGGAGAAATGGGCGCCTTGACGCCCAATCTACCGACGGGTGGCGTCACCTCGAATCGCGAAGCTTCAAGGGGTGCAGTGGCTATTCAAATTTGTAGTGGTGAAAACGTTCGGCGACGTTGGAAACTTCGCGTCGGAACGGAATGAAAGCGGAGTGCGGGTCACCCGTGCGCGAAGAGGTTCGCGGCGCCGCTCTGTCAGGACCCGCTCAGACGCTGCTGATCTCGAGCACCGAGCGGGCGACCTTGCCCGTCTTCATCAGCTCGAAAGCATTGTTGACGTCGGCCAGCGGCATGCGCTCGCTCACGAGGCTCGAGAGGTTGAGCCGGCCCTGCAGGAACATGTCGACGAGCTTGGGCATGTGCTCGCGGAAGCGCGCGCTCCCGTACATGCAGCCGATCATCTTCTTTTCCTGTAGAAACGCCGGACCGGGCACTGAGATCTCGGATCCCATGGGCATCATGCCCACGATGACCGCCGTACCCCCCGGACGTACCATGTCGAACACCTGGCGCGCAGCGTCGACGTTGCCAATCGCCTCGAACGCGTACTCGGTACCCTGGCCGCCGGTGAGCTCGAGCACCGCTTCGACGGGATTGGTCTCTTTGGCGTTGATGGTGTGGGTGGCGCCAAAGCGCGTCGCCATGTCGAGCTTCTCGGGAACGACGTCCACCGCGATGATCTGACTCGCCCCCGCAATCTCGCAGCCCTGGATGACATTCAGCCCGATGCCGCCGCAGCCCACGACCGCCACGATGGAGCCACCGGGGACTTGCGCGGTGTAGAGCGCCGCTCCAACGCCGGTCATCACGCCGCAGCCGATCAGCGCGGCTTCCGCCATGGGCATCTCTTTGGGAATCTTCACGACGCCGGATTCGGTGGTGACCATGAACTCGGAAAAGGATCCCACGTTCGCGAACTGCAACACGGGGTTCCCCTTCCACTTGAGCCGCGACACCATCGAGAGATTGAGGCTTTGATCGCTACACAGCTGGGGCGTACCCCGCAGGCAGTAATAACAGCCCCCGCAGAAGGGCTTGAAGGACATGATCACGTGATCGCCGGCTTCGACGTAGGTGACGCCGTCGCCCACTCGCTCTACGACGCCGGCGGCCTCGTGTCCGAGCACTGCGGCCATCGGCAACGCCCAGGAACCGTCGACGAAATGCAGGTCCGAGTGACAGACCCCGCTGCACACGGTGCGAACCATCACTTCGCCGGGGACCGGGTCGCGAACCTCGACGTCTTCGATCGTCAGCGGTTTGTTGGCTTCCTGAAAGACTGCGGCCTTCACGGGGGCACCTCACGAGATGAATGGGCCCGCTACTTTACAGGATTCGGAGAGAGGATGGCTCGCTATTCACACGTTGAAGCGGAAGTGGACGACGTCACCGTCCTGAATGACGTAGTCCTTTCCCTCGACGCGCGCCTTCCCGGCCTCGCGGCACTTCGCCTCGCTGCCCAGCTCGATTAGATCCTCGAACCGAATGACCTCCGCGCGGATGAATCCACGCTCGATGTCGGAGTGGATCTTGCCCGCGGCACGGGGCGCGGTGATTCCCCTCGGCACGGGCCAGGCGCGACACTCGTCGGGACCCACCGTGAGCATCGAGATATTGTCGACGAGGTCGTAGGCGGCGCGGATGAAGCGATTGCGGGCGGGCTCCTCGAGACCCAGCGACTCCAGGAACTCCGCCTGCTCCTGGGTAGGCATCTGGGCGATTTCCCTCTCGACCTCTGCCGAGAGCACTACGAAGCCGTGCCCCCGCTCCGCAATCAGTTCACCGATGTCTTTGGGGACGCCCTTCGCGATTTCGTCCTCAGCGACGTTGAGCTCG
>JAPUKT010000240.1 GCA_027295555.1 Deltaproteobacteria bacterium | reverse complement strand
CAGATCCTGCTGAGGTCGCAGCATCGGTGAGCGCCGCTCGACCTCGGGCCTCGGTCACCCGGACCGCTCTCTCCCCGTGGGGTCTACGTGTGAGCGGCGCCGGCGATCTTCGAGAGCTAGACGCCTACGCCGAAGGCAAGTTTGCAGTGCAAGAGGAGGGTGCCCAACTGGTCGGGTTGCTGCTGGGGGCTCGGTCGAGGGAGCGCGTGCTCGACGCTTGCGCCGGCCGCGGAGGAAAGACCGCGCAACTCGTCGAGGCGGTCGGGCCCACCGGCCGTGTGGTCGCCACGGACCTCCACGAACACAGATTGCTGCAGATCTCGGATGAGCTCGAACGTCTTCGTCTCAGCGCATCGTCTCTAGAGCACACCTGCGTGGACTGGACCGTGGGGCCCGGGACAGTGGTCGGGAAGTTCGATCGCGTCCTCGTCGACGCTCCATGTACCGGTCTCGGCACGCTGCGCCGTCGGCCTGAAATTTTACTGCGGATCGGTCCGAAGGATGCCGCCCAGATGGGTGAGAGCCAGCGCCTCATCCTAGAGCACGCCGCCTCGCTGGTGCGGCCTGGGGGAACACTCCTTTATGCCGTGTGCTCGCCGCTTCGCGAGGAGGGGACGCGAGTCGTCGAAAAGGCGAATTTGCCGGGTTTCGAGCTTACGAAGCCCGCGTCTTTCGGCTTGAAATCATTGCCCTTTGGATCGAATGCGCCGTTCGATCTCGGCCCCTGGGTTCCGGGGTCGGGTCCCTGGGCGGATGCGTATCAAGTGTCCGTGTGGGTAAATGTAGGATAGCTCGTTGACAGATCTCCGCCACAACGCTAGATTCCGCCGAGCTTGAAATACGGGGCGTAGCGCAGCTTGGTAGCGCGCACGGTTCGGGACCGTGAGGTCGGAGGTTCAAATCCTCTCGCCCCGACTAGAATCGAACACTAAAGGTAAAATTCGTGGCGGAGGCATGATGGCAAAGGCGCTACCACCGGTAAGAGTTCTCGTCGTCGATGACGATCAAGCGATCTTGGAGTTCATGGAGACCTTCCTCACGAAGGATGGCTTCGAGGTCACGACGATTGCCAATCCAAAGGACGTGCCCGAAGAAGTCAAAGAGGGGGGCTATCACCTCGTCGTCCTGGATCTCATGATGCCTGGCCTTGGGGGCGTCGAGGTTCTGGAACAGATCCGCAAGGTCGACAGCGATGTCGCGGTGGTGATCTTCACCGGCTATCCCTCCCTCGATACCGCCGTCCAGTCGATGAAGCTCGACGCCGTCGACTATCTCAAGAAGCCGTTCAACCCTGACGAGTTCCGCGAAGTTCTCGACCGGGTCATGCGCAAGAAGGGTCTGCTTCGAACTCCCGAGGAGAATCTTCACCGAGTCATTGGCGAAACCATTCGAGGGCTCCGGAAGGATCGCAGCCTCACGCTCAAGCAGATGGCGCGCCGCACGGGGTTGAGCGTTTCCTTGCTGTCGCAGATCGAGCGCGCCGAATCGAGTGCTTCGATCAGCTCGTTGTACAAGATCGCAACCGCGCTCGATGTGCGGATTCAGGATCTATTCGGCGAGTATTGAGCGCGTCTAGTCGGCCTGATGACTCAGGATCGCGACGAGGCGCTCGCGTAGAAGTGGGTCGTCGACGAACGGCAGAGTGACGAGGCCCTTCTCGGTAGCCGCCTCGTGTTGGTCTGCTTTCTGTAGGAGCTCGACCAAGCGAACCCGGGCGTAGAGGTCGTCGGGCGCAGTCGCGGTCCATCGCTCGAGGATGGTCGTCGCGGGACCATAGAGCCCGCGCGCGGCCAGGCGTTCGGCAGCGGCGCGGGCGTGAATGCGCGGATCTTCGGATGCGCTCGCCTTGACCGTGGCATAGTAGGCCGCCGCTTCTTGGTAGTGTCCCGCTCGTTCGAACAAGGTGGCGACTGCCACACGATCGGCAGCGAGCTTAGCGTCGAAAAGCCGTAGCCCGGCGCGGAGGTCTCCTTCGGCGAGATAGAGCTCGGCAAGCTTGACACGGACGGCGAGTGAGTCGTGAGGTGCGAGACTGAGGGCTTCGGCAGCCGCGCCAGTACGTCGTTGGGCTTCCGAGGACTCTGCGAGTGCGATACGTGCCGCTTCGAAGGTCGAGCTTCCGTGCGGGACATCGGAGAGCGCGCGAGAAGCCGCGAGGTAGTCCCCGCGTTCGAGTAGCGCCATCCCCTTCGCGTACTGCACTCGCGGCGAGGCCGCAGCGGTCTGCAAGAGGTCCAGTGCTCGATCAGGCTCGTCTACCTCGATGAAGATCTCCGCATGGGGGACTAGCCCGCCTAGCTGCTCGCTGTTGGCGCTCGCCAGGAAGTCCCGCGCCGTTTGCCGATCGCCGCTCGCCATCAGGGCGCGAAGCCAAAACACCTGGTTTTCGGGAGCCCCGACTGTGCTCGCCAGCAACCGCGCTGCGAGCGCCGGTTGACCCGTATCGAACGCAAGCTCCGCGGCCAAAAGCGCCTCGCGCTCCGCGTTCGATCCCGCGGCGAGAGCGAGTGCGCGCTGTAATGTTTCCGCGTCGCCCCCGCTGCGAGCGAGGTCGATCAGGACGCGACGCGCGCCCTCCGTGTTGGTCTCGTAGGTGGTGGTGATGTACTCGATCAGCAGCGCGCTCGCGCGTAGCGGGTGCCCCTGCACTCTGAGCGTTTCGGCCAGCGCGATCACGGGCTCTTCCCACTTCGGAGCGAACCGCTTGGCTTCTAGAAACGATGTCATCGCTTCGTCGAGCCCGCCTCTGTGGCGCTTGATTCGTCCCTCCGTGAGCGCGACCTGCGCCGACTCGGGGTAGTTGCGCCGTGCCAACGCGAGCGTTCGATCCGCACGTCGTGAAGCGCCGCTCATCTCGTACTCCTCAGCCAGGCGCGTCATGAGCAGTACATCGTCGGATGGCGCGGCTGTGGCCGTCTCGAGAGCGATGGCTGCGTCGTCATGCTCTCCTTTGGCGGCGGACACCTCTCCTTCGATGAACCACTCGTACGCGTACGGGGAGATGAAGGGTCCCTCCTCTACCTGGCCGTCGACGACGCGCGGAACGGTTCGCGGGAGAGGGGGCGCGCACGCAGCGACTCCCAGCAGAATTATCGAAACCACGCGGCCCACCCTCGCATCATAATAGAAGGGGTCTCAAGAGGCCCGGCTGTCGCGCGCACGCCGGTTGACTTCGATGCGCGGCACCCCTAAACCTTCGCGCAGCGCGAGCCTATCTTTGCACTGCTTCCGCGCTCGAAGTCAGGGAGAAGACCATGGGTCCGATTTGGATGACGTTGCTGTTGGCAAGTACGCTCGGCTTGTTTTCGTGGTCTGCGTACAGGCGGCTACGGCAGGTCAAGGTGGGCGTTCCCGACCCGCGGTTCGCGTGGACTCCGGACCAGATCACGGATCGGGTAAAAACGACTCTGGTGTACGCGTTTGGCCAGAAGAGGATGCCCACCTACACGCTTGCCGGCTTTGCCCACGTGGGGATCTTCATCGCCTTCCTAGTTTTGTTGTTGAACAGCCTGATGTTGTGGGGGCGCGGCTTCTACCTCGGGTTCGATTTCTGGGGACTGCTCAGCGAGAGCCACATCATCGGCAAGGGCTATTCTTTCATCAAAGAGCTCTCGGCATTTGCTGCGATCGTCGGCTCGGTCGCATTCCTCTACCTTCGTTGGGTGAAGGGCGGCAAGGACAGCGGCGATCCCAATGCCGTCAAGGACAAGCCAAGAATGACGATCAGCCATGAGGTCAATCGGTATGTCTTCACCGAGCCCATTCTGATCCTCTTCATCATCATCACGATGATGTTGGCTGATTTCCTCTACGTTGGCTCCTCTCTCGTCCTCGAGTCGCGCGCCTTTGGCGAACCGATTCACGCGGGCTGGTGGGAACCGTTCGGCGGCATCACCGCGCAGCTCCTTTCCGGAGTCCAGGGCGATTCTGCCGTTCGGGCGCTCCAGCACACCGGGTTCTGGTGGCACTCGGCGTTCGTGCTGATCTTCCTCAACATCCTTCCCTACTCGAAGCACTTCCACGTTCTGACCGTCTTTCCGAACGTGTTCGCTTATGACCCGCGCCCCAATGCGCTGCCCAAGGTCGAGGACCTCGAGGGCAAGGTGGAGCGAGAGGAATCGCTCGGCATCAACCAGCTCACCGACCTCACCTACAAGCACATCATGGACTTGTACACCTGTACCGAGTGCGGTCGTTGCAGCGACAACTGTCCAGCGTACATCACCAACAAAAAGCTTTCGCCGAAGCACCTCACGCTTGCTTTGCGCGACCACTTGTATGCAACGGAGCAGGCGATGTTCGGCAAGGATGCGCTCGTGGCGGAGCCGAGCGATGCCCCAGCAGAGGCGCCGAAGCCGAGCGACGGTGAAGAGCCGATTCACATATTCCCCCAGGCGCCAGAAGGCGCATACTTCGTGGGGAACACGGTGGTCGACCTGGTGCCGAACATCTTGCACCCCGATGTCATTTGGGGATGCACGTCCTGTCGTGCGTGCGAAGAGATGTGCCCCGTCATGATCTCGTTCGTCGACAAGATCGTCGGCATGCGTCGCGAAGAGGTCATGATGAAAAACGAGTTCCCTGGCGAGCTTCAGGGGGCATTCAACGGCATCGAAACCAATGGCAATCCTTGGAATCTCTCCGCCATGGACCGCGGAGATTGGGCCGACGGTATGGGCGTTCCGCTGCTCAGTGACAAACCCGACGCCGAAGTGCTGTATTGGGTGGGCTGCGCCGCGAGCTACGATGACCGCGCCAAGAAGGTGGCGCGTTCCGTCGCCAAGCTGCTGAAGAAAGCCCGCGTCGACTTCGCCATCCTCGGGACGGAAGAGACCTGCACCGGCGATCCGGCCCGACGCGCGGGGAACGAGTACCTCTTCCAAATGATGGCAGAGCAAAACGTCGAAACGCTCAACGGTTACGAGGTTTCGAAGAAGACCGTCATCACTGCGTGTCCGCACTGTTTCAACACCCTCAGCAACGAGTACGGCGATTTCGGCGGCCAGTTCGACGTGGTCCATCACAGCGACTTCCTCAACGGCTTGCTCGTGGCAGGGAAGCTGGTTCCGTCGAAGGCGGTGAAGGGCAAGGTCGTGTACCACGACAGTTGCTATCTCGGCCGCTACAACCAGGTTTACGACTCGCCGCGCCAGATTCTCGAATCGATCGAAGGTCTAGAGCTCACCGAGGTTCCGTACTGGAACCGCAACAAGGGCCTTTGCTGTGGTGCGGGCGGCGCGCAGATGTTCATGGAGGAGCAAGGTGAGGAGCGCGTCAACGACAAACGAACGCTGCAGCTCCTCGATACCGGGGCCACGACGATCGCCAGCGCTTGCCCGTTCTGCATGACGATGCTCACCGACGGCCTCAAGAGCCAGGACAAAGACGAAGAGATTGCACAGCGCGACATCGCGGAGATCCTCGCGGACGCCATTGAGCTCGACGAGGTCGAGGACACGCCCGTTGCCGCGGAGTAGCTCGTCGGTTTCGGCGCCCGGCGGTTGACACCTGCCACCGTGCGACTGATCCTCACCCCGCATGTCCGCGCGCGACTTCCTGCACGCTGTTTTTCACGAACCTCGCACTCATGCGTATCGCGTCGTCGAGACTTTCGTTTGGACGCTGATCCTACTGTCGGTCGTCCTGTTGGTCATCGAGCCGTTCTTTTCGGTGGGATCCCGAGGCGACGCCGTCCTTCAAAGACTCGATCGCGCGATCCTTTCTTTGTTCTTCATCGAGGTCACTCTTCGAATCCTCACGTATCGACCACCCGAGCTCGAGGTCTTCAAGAAGCCGCCGCTTGGAAGGTTGCGGACCGAAATTCTGGCGCGGGTCCGCTTCGCCCTGACCCCGCTGATATTGATCGACATCTTGACGGTCCTCGCGCTCGTGCCGGCGCTCCGCGGGCTTCGCGTGCTGCGGCTTCTGCGCCTGCTTCGAACGGGACGGCTCTTCCGATATTCGAACCCCTTCTATGGGATCACGCGAGCGTTCCAAGAAGACCGCCTTCTCTTCACCTTCGCGTTTTCCGTGCTCGGGGCGGAAACGATTCTGGGCGGAATCAGTCTCTTTCTGGTGGAGCGCAGTACGAACCCCGATATCAACAGTGTCGGGGACAGCCTATGGTGGGCACTGGTGACGATCACGACCGTTGGGTTCGGGGATATCACCCCTGTGACTACGCTTGGTCGCTTCGTAGGTGGTGCCATGATGGTCGGCGGAATGTTCACGCTGGCCCTTTTTGCCGGAATCGTAGGTCACAGCTTGTTGCACGCAGTTCTCGGCATCCGAGAGGAGCAGTTTCGAATGAGCGGTTACGTCAATCACATCGTCGTTTGCGGTTACGAGATGGGAAGCGGGATGCTACTGGACGTCTTGGTCAAGGAGATCAACACCGAAGAGCAACCCGTGGTTCTTTTCGGGCCCTATGAACGACCTCGCGAGGTTCCGCCGGAGTTCATGTGGGTTCAGGGTGACCCAACCAAGGAAAGCGAGCTCGACAAGGCGCGCATCACCGAGTCGGCGAATGTGATCATCACGGGCTCGCGGGCGGTCAAGCCACAGCAAGCCGATGCCACGACGATCTTGACTGCGTTTACCATTCGGTCGCACCTCAACAAGAGCCCTTTAGCGGCGAAGCGCAAGAAGCCGGTGCGCATCGTCGCGGAGGTCCTGGATTCGGAGAACGTTCAGCACGCGCGCGCCGCGGGAGCCGACGAGGTCGTCGAAACCCGGCGAGTGGGGTACTCGTTGCTTACGCATGCCGTTGCGTATCCGGGCGTTGCGGATGCGACGAGCCGCGTGGTGTTTGCTGGGCATCAGAACCTCTACGTCGGCGCTCTTCCCGAGGATGTGACCGCTCCCGCTGCGTTCGATGAGCTGAGTCGAAAGATACGTGCGGCGACCGGTTGCTTGGTGATCGGGGTGCGCGATCCGACGACCGGCCAAGAGCGTGTGAATCCCCCGAAGGACGAGCTCGTCGCGCCGGGGATGGAGGTCTTGTATCTCGCAACCGAGCCCCGCCTGGAACGGCCGTGACGCTGCAGCCGAGACGCGAGCCGCTGCTCGTCCGGACCGGCGCACGATTCACTTGCGAAGGAGATGGGCTCTGCTGCAGCGATATCCATGCGGTCGGCCCCCTGAACGAAGAGGACGTCGAGTTCCTCTCCACCATCTCGGAAGACGCAATCGATCGTCACGAGAACGAAGACGCGGCCGTGTTGATGATGCGGAGCGACACCGGCACGTGTGTATTCTGGAGTGAAGATGGGTGTGCGCTCCACGCCAAGCTAGGCGCAGAGATGAAGCCGAGCCCGTGCATTCAGTTTCCCTATGGGCTGACTGCGACACCTGCGGGAGGGCGAATCACGACGCAGCATCGATGCCCATGTCGAACGCTTGGAACGCGGGCAGCGTTGGCCATCGACGCCGCGAGACTCTGCATCGTCGACGGCGACGGAGAGCTCAAGCCGGATCATTCCGTGGAAGGACCCATCGCTTGGTCCGAGTCGGAGTCCATCCCATTCGTCGAATACGAAAGGCGTGAAGGCTCGGTGATCGAGTCGCTCGTCGACGGAAAGAGCCTCCGCCGAGCGCTCGACGCCGACCCTTTTCCAGAGCTCGACGGACGCACTTGGAACGACGTTGCCGACGAGTTCCGTGCGTTCGATGGGCCGTCGCGTGCCGCGGCGGCCGCGCGATGGTTCGGCGACGCCCTCGGCTACCTGGTCGACTGGCGGGAGCGCACCGAGCACGGACGGCCTTGGGCTGCTCCATTCGATAGAGCCGGACGACGCATCGTCACGCCGGAGCAGCCGAACCGAGTCTTCGGCGATTGGCTCGCCGACGAGGTCTGGGCGCTTCGATGGACCCCGTTCGGGAGCTTGGCTAGGGCTCGGGCCGAGCTTGCAACGCGCTTGACCGTCGCCCGCCGCATAGCGGGTTGGCTCGATATCAGCAATCCGACTCGCGACAACGTCTCGGCCGCGGAGGCCGTCATGATCGTCGACGTCGTTGGGAGCACCGACTTGTGGGAGGGCGTGTGACGCGCGATCGCGAATCGCTAGCTCGACCGGTGACTCGGGCCGCGCCGCAGACTATGGGGGCTGCGCCGGCCCGCGGGCCGGTATCGCGGTCAGAGCGCCAGCGCCAGCGTCAGCATCAGCGTCAGCGTCAGTGCCAGCGTCAGCGCCAGCG
>JAPUKT010000024.1 GCA_027295555.1 Deltaproteobacteria bacterium | reverse complement strand
GGAAGCCGGATCTTCGGTGTGGACTTCTTGGATGACCCGACGAGCGCAGGAACGTTAGTGCCGCTGCTCGTAGATGCGTTGAGCAACCCCGCAACGTTCCTCGATGGCACCGACATTGCCGACCTGCAGAACTCGCTGATCGTCGGGCTGCAGGTCGCACAGCAGCCGGTGTGCACGACCTTCGCCTCGGTCTTGGTGACCGATCCGTTCGGCTCGTCCTTCACCCTGGCAATGCCGGTCAATACGAGCGGACGCCAGTTCAAGCTCATGGCTCACCTCAGCGGATCGGGGACACCGGTCAGCGGGCTGTCGATCGACGTCCTGGGCGAAACCATTACGGCGCCTGAGATGTTCACGGTGGTCTCCGGGATGGCCGAGACGCTGGAATGATCGGCCCCCGAGTGATAACGGGGTAGAAGCGATGCCCGAACTGCGGCCACTCTTGCTCGCCTCGTCGTTGCTCCTCGTATCCTGCCGGTCGGAGCCCGTGGAGTCACCGCCACCGGTGCCCAACGCCCCCGATCCCCTGGCTGCCGAGGAAGCCCCGCCAAAGCCAGAGGAGATCGTCTACATCTACGATGCGAATGGGGCGCTGATCCCGTCGGACGACTTCGTCGTCGGTATTCGGCTTCCACGTGGCCTCGAGCTCTTCCGGGAGCAAGAGGGGCTCCATGTGTACCGGATCCAGGCGCCCATCGGGAAGGTGCTCAGCTATTTCGGTCCGATGTTGATTACCGGGAAGGTGGAACGGCAGGGAAAGGGCGCCGTCTATCGCAACGCCAGCGTCCGTGGCGGAGAGATGAACCCCACCAAGGTCGACGTGTCGATCCTGGAGATCGGTAACGTTCTCACACGCGTCTCGATCACCGAGCTTCCGCCCCCGCCCGCGTATCCTCCGTCCCAAAGCGAAACGCTTCAACGAGCCCGGCGCGACTTTCAACGACTCGACTAGGGCCGCAATTCGCGGCGAAGGTGCACTGCACCGTGCCCGCCCCGAGAACGTAGTGTGCGAGAGATTTTCGTTTGTGGTCGAGCGCCCCCGCACTATCGCCGAGACGACCGCGTGGTTGATCCCGGTCGGGCCTGCGGCCCGTCAATTGGTCCCACCCCACCACCCCCACGCTATCGCCTAGGGACCGCGATACGCGGCGAACGTGCACTGCACCGTCCCCGCCCCGAGAGCGTCCGTCACCACCATTCCGGTCGACACACGACTCGGATCGTCCATCCGCCCGAACCGCTCCACCAGCGAGGCGACCCGCCGCGCCCAGACACGACTGCGAAGCTCAGGAACGGCCACCTGGCAAGCGACGGGCCCATGCGGAAAGGCCTCGAGCAGGCCGTGAAAGCGTTTCACCGTCGCCGAGGACACGTGGCCCGAGGACGTGAAGAAGCGCTCGGACCGAACGATCACGCCGGTGGTGATGCGGTCAGCCGTGAAACCCAAGACCAGCGCCGTCTCGATCAGCTCGGCCGACGCGCCCGGAAGTGGCTCGGGCCACTGCGCGCGCATGTCGCCGATGAGAGCCTCGGTTTGAAGCAGCAGCGTCTCGGCCCGCTTCGCTGATTTCGGGTACTGCCGTTCGATCGAGTTGGCTCGCTCGTCGAGCGGCCGAAGCTCGCTTTCCTTCGCCCCAAGCGCCTCGGCAAGAGCCAGATTCAGCCGAACCCGGGTGAGGAGCGCGGCGACGGTTTCCTCGGTCGATCCACCGTCCGATGCGGGAGACAGTCGCTGGGCCTCTCGCAGAGCCACGGACCGCGCCTCGTAACGAGAAATGTCGTTCGCAACGACCCCCGCTGCCGCCTGGTCTCGCGCCAGCTGCTTCGCCCACCGCTCTTCCTCGGCTTGAAGCTCCATGCGATGCCGATCGAGCTCCACGCGCTCCGCTTCGGCGGCGGCCGCGGCCAGCCACAAACGCGCCTCGGTGCGAAGGTCGTCGGCAGCTTGCTCAGCCCCTTCCCGCTCCGCCTGGTCGGCGGCAAACCACGCGATTTCCGCGTTGCGATGGAGATCGGGAGCGCGCTCTTTGGCGAGCTCGGCCGCTGGCGACTCAAAGAGGGTATCCAACGCGGACGGCGTCTGCTGCGCGGCGCATACCGGCAGGACCACCCAAACACAAACGGCCACCAGGCTTCGCATCAGGGCGACTCCGTCGATCTTGCCCATCAGGGAGACTCCGTCGACCGCGCTAGGGAAGCACGGTCGCGCATGAGCGCCTCGAGGACGCGCCGCTGCGCGTTGGCGCGGTCACGAACGGTGCTGAGTCGTCTCTGCGTTTGGAAGAACGCAGCCTGGGAACGCCGTCGGGCCAGCTGGCGATCCGCCAACACCATCGCTGCGTCGGCGATTTCCTGAGCGCGCGCGGCGGCGGAAGGGTCTTCGATGGGACCGCTCACCTTCTCGAGCGCGCGCCTGGCCTGCTGGAGAGCTCCCTTGGCGTACTTGGCGTCCTCCCGGCCCTCGAGGTCTCCGAGACGCCGCTGAAGCTGAGCCGTTCGCGCGCGAAGCCTAGATTCACTAGATTCATCGAGCGCGGGTTCGTCCGCCGACACGCTACACAAAGAGCTAGAGGTCACGCCGATGGCCAAAAAGCCGACGAGAATCGCGCGTCCGAGGGCTTGGCTACCGATACGTGAAGCGAAGCTCGTAATCGCAAATGCGATAGACGTCGCCGTCTTCGATGCGCTTGGATTCGACACGTTGACCCGCGAATTCGATTCCATTCGTGCTACCCAAGTCTTTCATGAAGTAGACGCCATCGTGAAACACCACCGCTGCATGTCGACGTGAAATGTTGCCGTCGCGAATCGCGAGGTCCGCGACTTTAGCGCTCCGCCCGATGATGAACTCGTCTTTTTCGACCCGGAAGTCCTGGCCGTTGAATTGCAACACGAGCACGCGGCGCGAGACTGCATCGGAAGGCTGATGCCCCGGTAGCGGGGGCGGCGCCGTGGGCTGCCGGGTTGGCATCGGTGTAAGCAGAGGCGTCGGGCGCGCTTGAGGAATGGACGCTGGCTGCGCTGGCTGCACGGGCGGGTGGGGAACTCTACCCGCGCCGTCGGCGGCTGCAACCGCCGAGCCGACCGCCCGTTGCGCCCCCAGCCTGGCCACCATCTGGTCGCGAGAGCGAGCGTATCCGCGCATGGCTTCGTTGATCAGGTAGTCGACCGAACACCCGAGCTCGTCGCTCAGCCGATCGAAGATCTCATAGAGATAGTCCCGGCATTGAAACGCACGAACCGTCTTTCTGTCGCCCTGATCAACCATCTCGTCGATTACTTCTTGTTGTCACCCTGTTCACGCGTCTGCAAGGCATCGATCGCTGCCTTGGCGACGTCCCCGACCTGTTTCGCCGGAGGGTTGAGCTCCGACCAACCTTCTCCTGCCACTTCCGCCGTATCCGTCACCAGTCGCTTCATGGCAGGGACGTCTGTCACCCCACCTCTGCGTTCAAGATAGCGCAACCCGACGACACGATTCCACCAATGTTGCGAATCGAGCAGCGTGAGCACGGTCGATGTAGGCGGAGGTGTCATGTGGCTCATCCGGGTTGCGTACCCTTCGAGCTCCTCTGGGTCGTATTGGATGCCCGGAGCTATTGGTAATTGTTGAGAAAATTTCTTTATGGTGGACGGCCCACCCAACGAGAGCACGAGCTCGCCAGCCCGCCAGCGAAGACGCTTGTCCAACTTGGCCGCCGAGGTGCAGGAAGCCGCGGTACAGCCGCGCCGCTGGACCAGAGGCCAAAGACGGGGGATGGCGCGCCGGCTGCGGATGTCGCCAACACGGTCGAAGGCGTAGTCACGAACCTCGATCGAGTTGCTCGGATCGAGCGCGATCGACAGCAACCGGTTCAAATGGGTACGCGAGACGTGCCCCTCTAGAGCACGAAGGGCGGTCGCGCGCCGCCCGTTGAGTCGCTCTACCCAGGCCTTGCTGTCATTGGCGCCCGGCTTGGTATCGGCGATCTGCAAAAGGCGGAACGACACAACGTCCTGATCGGCGAGATACTTCATCGCGGAAAGCACCCCATTATTGATGTAGCTCTCGCGGTTGTAGACGGCCACCGAAGCCACGCGCGCATCGTTCAGCGGCTCGCCCGACGCTTCGAGCGACTTGCGGATCTCGGCACCGAGCCATTGGACGAAGCGGGGCTTCTCCACTTCCCTTTCGATCTCCACGAGGCGCTTGGCTGCACGCTCCTTGGTCTCGTCGTCCCCATCTTCCCCGATGATTTCCGCGATCTTGATCATCGCCAGCGGGGACATCTTCTCGTGGAGGGCGTCGACGAGCATGCCCGCCGCCTCAGCCCCGAGAGCACGGGTCACCTGCTCGGCGCTATAGTCTCCGGCAAGGCTTCTCCCCTCGAAGTCGCGGGAATACCAACCCACGACCGACCGGGTGAGCGTGGTGCGCGACTCTTCGGGCGCATAGGAAATGACCATGTACGCCGCATCTTTGGCGCGGATTTGCACCTGGAGCGCCCCGTTGTCGCTCGACTCGGCCTCCTCGGCGAGCAGCGCTTCAAGACGGGGAACCATCCCTGCGACGATCATCTCGCTGACCTGTGGATCTCCGCGGCGAAGCTGGTCGAGCGCCCCCCTTAGCAGGTTGAGGCCACTCACGTCGCTGCGGTCCATTTCGACCATCGCGAGCGCCGCTTGGGTTCGAAGGTCGTCCGAATAGTGGTCGCTTCCAATGACCGCGA
>JAPUKT010000239.1 GCA_027295555.1 Deltaproteobacteria bacterium | reverse complement strand
CCACGCTTAGCGCGCTCCGCTGCAAAAGATACTGTGCGGGTGCGAGGAACAGGGCCTTTTGCAGCGGAGCGCGCTAAGCGGGGGACGTCTCGCGTGGTCTGCGGTGCATGGCGCCGCCTTCCTGATGATCGATGACCGACTCGGGGGATGCGACGTCGCGAAAGACCCCGGGGCGGTCATGAACCGCATCCACGAGACCCTCTGGGCCGGAATCGGTAAATCCTAACGTAAGAAGGGAACCCGTCCCTTTTCGTCCTCGTCTTAGTTTAACGTGCAGGTCGGGTTGACACAGTAGCTTGCGCCGTCCCCGCTCGCGTCGAAGCAGCTGAAGCCGCCGGGACACTCCGCATTGCTCGTGCAGGTGAGCTGGCACCTGTTGGTGTCCGGGTCGCACACAAGAGAGAGGTTGTCGCGGTCGTACTGTTCGCTGAGCGACTCGGACGAACGTGCACAGTCGGTCGAGCTGCTACATGGCCAGCCGATGTCGACGTCCCGCGGCGGCGCGGTCTGCAAGCACTCGAAGCGAATGCGGGTGCCCGGCGCGGGCTCCGACCCCGCGGTGAAGGTCACCTGTTGCGGCTCCGGGTTGAAGGAGCAAGCCTCGAGGGTCTCCGGTGTGAAGTCGTCGTAGAACCAGCCGAGACCCCCAGGAACGCTTCCGTCGCTGGGCAGCTGGGTGATTCGACAGACGTCTCGACCGTCTTCGTTGCCGACCGGTTCCGACTCGCGTCCACGTCCAACGTCCGCGCAGGTCACGCCCACGGGCTCAACCTCGCGCACTTCGCAGCCCACGACGTTCTCTGAGTTGCGGATGAGTGGCCGGGGCAGACAAAGCTCACGAAGCGCCTCTGCGATCCGGTCGACGATCGCGTTGAGCGCCGGCGCATAATCCGAAGCGCAAATCGACTCGACAACCGTGCCGATGCCGGTGTTCAGGGCGGCGAGACCCTTGGCGGTTTCGACCACGCGGCGCCCTGGGGCGGCGGCACCCGAACCATCGGTTGCAGTGCACGCGGGTCGGAGCTGTTGGCCCTGCGTGTCGTCGGAGGCCGGGTCCGGAGTTTCCACCATGCTCGCATGCGCCAGAATCGCGTCGTAGCGATCCTCGTCGGTCACGAAGTTCGCGCGGTCGAGGGCATTGTCCTCAGGGATGCCGGTGATCGCAGCAAACACCACCTGACTCGGGTCGTCCTTGAGTCCTGCGATGCCCGTGACGTATCGCTCGATCGACTGGAGCGCCTGGCTGTGCTCCCAACAGCGGAGGTTGAACTGCACGTCGCCGGTGGTGGTGAACGGCCCTTGGAAAGGGTTGCCCGGGGTCGCGCCCACATCGAAAATACGCGGATCGGTTGTCGAGCAGTCGTCCTCATCGGTGATCAGGATGACCGCGAGCAACGCGTCCTGCCTACTGAAGCCCACGTTGGCGCTGTTACGTCCTTGCGCGAGAATGCTTTCGAGCTGCTGCTCAAAGCCGCAACCATCGGTCTGTCCGGTGACGCATTCGACGTCTTCAACGAAGTCGAACGCCGTAAATCCGGGCTCCGGGTGGTTGAGATAGATCGTTCCTGCGGGCGGCGTCTGTGCCACACACATGACGCGAGGTGTTCCCGGGTCGTCGTCGTCGTCGATCAAGCCCGTGACTTGCATGAGGCCGGCCTTGCCGTCTCCATCGCAAGCCGGAGTGGGGTTGAAGTCGACGCCTGCAGTGAAGTTGTGCGGTGGCTCCGTCGAGTGACCGAGGTCAGGCGTGATGATGCCCACATGAAGACTCTCGACCGCGGGGAACTCACCCACGGCGCCCGGGTCCGCGTCGCCGCCCGTGAGCAGAAGGTTCACGAGGCGTGGCACCTGCTCGGCAAGCTTGCTCTGCTCGTCCAACATCGATGGCGAATCGTCGATGATGAACAGAACGTCCAGCGCCCTCTGCGGATTGACCGGCACGTTCTGAACGACGCCGTTGATCGTACATGGGTTGAGGGGACTGAGCGGCCTGTTGCTGCAACTAGCAACGGTCGCGATGAACCCCACCATCACGAGTAAAAAAGCAAAGCGAATCTTCATGTCTCCTCCCCCGTACCCGACAGCGAAATCATACCCGCTAGGGCCCCATAAGGCCAATCGAGCGGGAACTTTACAGCTGCCCCCCCATCGGCACCAATTCCGATGCGGGTAGCCTAACCACATGAGATCACATCCATTCCCGCAGGCGATCTCCCGCACAATACCGGGCAAACATCGGAATCATGCTACTTATTTCAGAGTTCGAGTTCTGCTATGCAGAAAGTATAGGATTCTGCCATGCGCCGCGTTCTGGTTGTCGACGACGAAGAAAACATCCGGGTCGTGCTCCGCACGCTCCTCAAAAAGCACAACTACCAAGTCGAGGCTGCCGAGTCGGCGGAGAGTGCCCTCGAGCAACTCGAGCGCTTTGATCCCGACTTCGTGCTCGCCGACGTGCGAATGAATGGCATGACCGGCCTCGAGCTCTGCGCCGAGCTCAAAGCACGTTCGTCGCTCGCGACCGTGATTTTGATGAGCGCCTACGGTTCGGTTGACTTGGCGATCGATGCAATGAAAGCCGGCGCCTACGACTACATCTCGAAGCCCTTCAAGCAGGACGAGGTGTTGCTCGCGCTCACCAAAGCCGAAGAGCGCGAGGCGCTCCGTCGCGAGAACCGCGCACTCAAAGAGGCGATACGCAAGGAGCAAACCTTCCACGACATTCTCGGCAAGAGCGACGCCATCGAGAAAGTCTTCACGACGATCGGTAAAGTGGCAGGCTACAAGACCACCGTCTTGATCCAAGGCGAAAGCGGCACGGGCAAGGAGCTCGTTGCACGTGCGCTCCATCTTGGAAGCACGCGAAAAGACAAGCCGTTCATTCCGCTCAACTGTGGCGCGATCCCTGAAGCGCTTCTCGAAAGTGAGCTTTTCGG
>JAPUKT010000238.1 GCA_027295555.1 Deltaproteobacteria bacterium | reverse complement strand
CCGTCATGAAGAGCGCCTGCTCGGCGATGCCGAGCTCGATCGCGCAGATCCCGAGGCTAGTCCGATCGACCAGGTAGCGGAGGACTTGCTCGCCGTTGTCGGCCGTGCCCAACACGTCGCCCGACGACACCGGAACACCGTCGAGCTCGAGAAGCCAGAGTGGCTCCCCATTGGTGCCGCGTTGGTCCCCCAGCCTGACGCCTTCGGCCTTCGGGTCGACCAAGAGGACGAGCACAGCGCCGTCGTCGGCGCGCGCCGGAACGACAATCCGGTCGGCGAGGTCGGCGTAGGCCACGTTGCTGAATCGGCCGGTCACGCGCCACCCATGGCCTTCGGGCTTCGCGACGGCAGAAGGCTTCATCGGATCACGGCTACCGAGATCGACGAGCGCCGCTGCGATGGTGGTGCGCCCCTCCGCGATCCCTCCGAGGAAGCGATCCTTCTGCTCGGGCGCACCGAACTCGGCCAGTGGAAGCGCCGCGGAGACGAGCGTGGAGAGCGCCGGGATCGGTGCGACGGTGCTTCCGACCTGCTGGAGCAACAAGCAGAGCTCGGTGAGCCCCATGCCGGCGCCGCCGAACTCTTCGGGAATCGCGAGGCCGAGCATCTCGGAGTCGGCGAGCTGCTTCCAAGCGCGCTCGTGAAACCACTTGCCCTCTTTGGCCAGGGCCTTGAGCGATTCGCTGGTGACGATGTCACCCAGGACCTGTTTGACGAGGTCGCGAATGCTGTTCTGGTCTTCGGTGAATGAAAAATCCATGATCTTGCCCCGTCAACGTCGCCCGAGTCGGGGCATCCGTAGGCCGGCTCGGCAAATGATGTCTCGCTGGATTTCGTTCGTGCCGCCCCCGAAGGTGAGCACCAACGACATCCGGTAGTACTTCTCGAGGCGTCCGCGAAGGAGCGCCCCTTCAGAGCTGTGGTGTAGGGTGCCCGCGGCGCCGTGAACCTCCATCAGAAGGCGCGCGCCTTCAACGTAAAACTCGGAGCTGTACACCTTAATGGCCGAGGCGTCGGCAGGCGAAAGCGTGTCCTTCGCAATTCCCCAGGCTTGCTGCCAGTTCAGAAGCTTCAACACTTCGAGCTTTGCGTAGACACGGGCGAGATTGGTCTGTACCCAAGGTAGGTCGATCACTTTGCCGCCGTCGCCGTTCGGCACCCTTTTCGCCCACTCGAGCGTCTCGGTGAAGATCCTCTCGAGGGGACCGACGGAGCACAACGCAACGCGCTCGTGGTTGAGCTGCGTGGTGATCAAATGCCAGCCATTGTTCTCGCCGCCCACGACGTTCTCGCCAGGGACGCGGACGTTGTCGTAGTAGACCGCGTGCACGTTGTTCTCGCCGAGCGCGTGCATCGGCGTGATCTGAACGCCTTCCGCGTCGGCCGGTACGATGATGATGGAGATCCCCTTGTGCGCCGGGGCGTCGGGATCGGTTCGACAGGCGAGCCAAAAGTAGTCGGCGTGATCGGCAAGGCTCGTCCAGATCTTCTGCCCGTTGATCACGTACTCGTCCCCATCTCGAACTGCGGTGGTCCTGAGCGACGCGAGGTCGGTCCCGGAGCCCGGCTCGGTGTAGCCGATCGAGAAGTGGCACCGGCCCTCGAGGATCTTTGGCGGGTATTTCGCCTTCTGCTGATCGGTGCCGAACTTGAGCAGCGTCGGGCCGACGGTATTGAGCGTCAGGATGGGGACGGGAAAACCGGCCCGCTGAACCTCGTCGAAGAAGATGAACTGCTCTATCGGGCCGCGACCCTGGCCGCCATACTCCTTGGGCCAGCCAATGCCGAGCCACCCGTCGGCGCCGAGCTGCTGCATGGCCGCGTGGTAGAGGGGCCCGCCACCTTCCACCTCGTCGAGCTCCGCGAGGAGCTCTTCGGAGATCAGGCCTTCGAAATATGCTCGGAGTTCGTCGCGCAGAGCCTTTTGCTCAGGGGTGTAATCGAAATACATGGCGTCATGCCTCTCGGCCGCAGGCCGGAGTGAAACGTGTTCTACTTAGTGGACCGCGGGATGCAAGCCGACCGAGCGCAGAGCCCCAAGGAAAAAGCCGACCCATGGCCGGCTTTCTTCGCGAAAAAATACTTGGGCTTCTCAGCTAATACTTCTTCTTGGCGGCGTCAGCGCCGACTTTGATCCTGCTCTCAGAGTCGTCGGCGGCCTTCATCGCTTCGGCGGCCGCCTTCACCTCTTCGGCGGCCTTCTTCAAGGCTTCCTTGGTGTCTTTTGTAGCTTTTTCAGCTGCTCCACCAGCCTCTTCGACTGCTTCCTTAGTGTCCTCGGCCGCCTCACCAGCCGCTTCGGCCGCGTCCTCGGACTTCTTGCAAGCTGTCATCGCGCCACACAGCGCGAGGACGAGACCCAGTCGCAGGATGTTTTTGGTCATCTGCTTCTCCACAAGAGATGTAGGCGCGGGACGCGTCCGGCCGTCTATTCGGCGGCCTTTTCTTCAGCTGCTTCAGGGGCCTCTTCTTCGGCTGCTTCAGGGGCCTCCTCCGCGGCTTCGTCGGCTACCTCTGCGGCTTCGTCGGCCTCACCAGCGGCCTCGACAGCTTCCGCCGCCTCTTCCACTGCTTCCCCACCGGCTCCCGCGGCCCCCATCGCCTCTTCGGCGGCCTCGTCGGCAGCTTCGGCGGAGTCCTCAGCGCTCTTCTTGCAGGCCATGAGGGCCCCGCAGATCGCGAGGACCAGACCTAGTCGCAAAACGTTCTTGGTCATGATAATTCTCTCCGTTGGTCGAGCTGGGATCACACCTACACACCGACATTCCCCGCCGCCGGCCTTCGGGTTAGCGGTTTGAGGAGATCACGTCAAACATAGATGCGAAAAGCAGCCGAGCAACCGCAACGACGCCCACCGGTCGTCCAGCCAAACGGCCCCGGACCGGACTCTCCTGAAAAAGTCACACAAATCATAGAGAAAGCGCCCTCGGAGTGCCTGAGAAAACCCGTTCTGAAGACCCTTTCAAGGGGTCGATGAACCGAGATGGGCAATTGTCATTTTGTGTAGTCTCACTGGATGCAGGCCTACGCGGGCCCAAGCTCGGAGCACGCGCAGCAGTTGTCGGAACTTGGACAGTCCGACCTTCGTCGCGGTCTAATCCTGCGGGTGAATGGGGAAGAATTGCGTGTCCTGGTGACCGGCGGCGCCGGCTATGTCGGGGCTGTTTTGATCCCTCAGCTGCTAGCTCGCGGCTACCGAGTGCGGGTGCTGGATCTGTACCTCTACGGACGAGAGGTCTTCGGAGAGCTCCAGGGCGATCCCAATCTCGAGGAGGTCGTGGGGGACATCCGGGATGCGGCCGCCGTCCAGAAGGCGGTCGAGGATGTCGACGTCGTGCTCCACCTCGCTTGCATCTCCAACGACCCTAGCTTCGAGCTGAACCCCGACCTGGGAAAGTCGATCAATTTCGATGCCTTCGCGCCTTTGGTCGCAGCCAGCAAAGCGGCGGGTGCGAGTCGCTTCATCTTCGTGTCGAGCTCGAGCGTCTATGGCGTGAGCGACGCTCCACACGTGACCGAAGAGGAACCGCTCAATCCCCTCACCGACTACAGCAAGTACAAGGCCATGTGCGAGCCGATCTTGCTGGAGCAGCAATCGCCCGACTTCACTACGCTCGTGATCCGGCCAGCGACGGTTTGCGGATACTCACCGCGCCAGCGGCTGGATCTCACCATGAACATTCTCACGACGCACGCGCACGAGCGCGGGAAAATCACCGTCTTTGGAGGAAAGCAGCTCCGCCCGCACATTCACCTGCGCGACCTTTGTCGCTTCTACTGCGAATTGATCGAGATGGACGCCGAGAAGATCGCGGGCAAGATTTTCAACGCGGGCTATCAGAACAACCCGGTGTCGGAGCTCGCGGAGATCGCACGGAGCGTCGTGGAGCAAAAGCTCGGCAAGCCCGTCGGCATCGAAACCACGCCCACAAACGACCCGCGCTCGTACCACATCTCGTCGGAAAAGATTCAAGAGGAGCTAGGACTTTGCCCGGAGCTCAAGATCGAGGACGCGGTGGCCGAGCTCGTCGACGCGCTCGAAGAGGGGAAGATCCCCAACGCACTCGAGGATGATCGCTACTACAACGTCAGACTCATGAAGCGGATTTCATTGCGGTGATCGCCGAAGCAAGCCCCAAAATCATCGACGTCGACGCACTGGCAGCTGAAATCCGTGAGCTTCAGTCGCACCAGCATCTAGCAATCCACTGTCATGGCGGCTTCCACATCCTGCATCCGGGTCACATGCGTCACCTGAAGTGGGCCAAGTCGCAGGGAAGACTTCTGAGCGTCGGCGTGACTGCCGATCCGCCCGACGAACAGCTTGGCCCCAACCAGGTTCCGGCCGCACTCCGCGCAGAGAACCTCGCGCACCTGGAGTTCGTCGACTACGTCTTGATCTACGACGGCGAAGTGCCGGAGCTCCTTTCGCAGCTCAAGCCCGACATCTACGTCAAGGGTAGCGAGTACCGAGATGCCGAAGAGGCGTTCGCCGACGAACGGGCCGCGGTCGAAGCCTATGGTGGCGAGATTCGGTTCAGCTCCGGCGATGTGGTCTACGAGCCCATCCAGTCGCAGGCCATGGAGCGAATCGCGCCGCTCGACCCCTCTGCGCTCGCGTTTTGTGCCCGCCACGGGATCACCACCCGCCGCGTGCGGAAGGTGATCAACGCAATGAAGGGCAAGCAGATCCTCGTCGTCGGCGAAACCATTGTCGATGAATATGTTTACTGCGACCCCCTGGGGATGAGCTCCGACTCAGCCACTCTCGTCGTGAGGCCCAGCGATACCGACCTTTTTCTCGGCGGGGCAGGCATCGTGGCACAGCACGTCGCCTCGATGGGTGCAAAGCCGATTTTCTTCTCCGTGGTTGGGCAGGACGTCCACGCAGACTTCGCCCGTGCAGAGCTGGAGCGCCGGGATATCGACTACAGGCTCGTCGTCGACGACTCACGGCCGACGATTCACAAGAAACGGTTCCTGTCCGGCGGTAAAAAGCTGCTGA
>JAPUKT010000237.1 GCA_027295555.1 Deltaproteobacteria bacterium | reverse complement strand
CGAAGCCGACATACCGCACGATCACTCGACTGTTTCGACCTCGAATTCGATCTCGGCGGGCACTTCCGGCCGTGCATCCGGCGGCGGCGCCTTGCTACAGACCACCACGGTCGCGACGACCGCCGCGATGAGCCACAATATGATCCCCGAAGGGGTCCACTTGGTGTTGACTTGCATGACTCGGCCCTGTCTGCTTCTTTTGCGCTCGGATTGAAGATCGGGCAACCGAGGTCGTCCAACGACCATGCCTAGAGTCCTCATAGTTTTCGTCCTGTTGATCACGTGGAGCGCCACGGCGCTCGCCGAGAGCCGAACTGAACGAGTCGACGCCTCGCGGGCGCGACTAGGAACGCTGAACGAGCGAGAAAGGGAGCTGCTTGCCCCTCACCTCGACAAGGGCCCCGTCATCCTCACCGAGTTTCAGAACAGGCAGACCGACCTCCCCGCGGTCATCTACGCCGCGCGCGTCGAGGCGCCAGCAAGGACGGTCGCTGGCGTGATCGCGCACCCGCAAGAGTACCCGAGCTTCATGCAGGCGTTGGAGTCGGTGGACGTCAAGTCGGTGCACGGTCAGATGATGGCGTTCGATTGGACTTGGGGGGTGACTTTGTTCTCGCTGACCGGTCACAACGTGCTGACCGCGTTTCCGGGTGACCCCGAACGAGGATACCGTTATGAGATCCGCACCACAGGCGGTGAGCTCGGGATTGGCCGGGTGGTTTGGCGAGTCCATCCGGACGGCCCAAAGCGATCGCTAGTGGTGTTCTCCTCGCGCCTCGACATGCGCAACGCGAACTACATCACCCGTCAGTTGGCGTCGGAAGGCAACGCGGTGAACCGAACGATCAACGTCGCAGTCGCCACGGTGACCCTACTCGAGGTCAAAGCGGAGGCCGAACGACGTGCAGGGACATACAGCACGAAGAAGGTCAAACCGAAGCCGCTCACACGACCCGACGTCGACATGCGCTCCCTCGGAAATCTCCTTCGTAGAGGTGATCTGGTCTTGATGGATCTCGACGGCGACACCCTGCACCAGGTTACCGTCGTAGGGCGCGCGGGTGCGAGCATCGGCCGCGTGCGGCGTGTGATGCTCGATCCGGAAGAATTTGGTCAGTCGATGCTCCATGGAAGCTGTGCCGAGGTCGTCGAGCGCACCGCCGAGGGTCTTCGCTTCGAGTGGGAGATTCCGATCCCGTTGCTCCACGTCGGCGGCGAGATGATCCTGCGGCCAAGCCCAACCGTCATCGCCGTCGACGGCATCTCGGGGACGCTATCGAAGGGACGTTGGCGCTTCGATACGTACCGTTATCCGGGCGGTGAGGCCGGCGTGATCGGCTGGGCGAGCTTCGACCCGGCAGACTCCCCTAAGCTCATCCGAAAGCTGATCGCCGGCAACACGCAGTTCTCGCATGGGTTCGTGGCCGCAACCCAGCTGTCGGTGATGCGATCGCTGCGAGGGCGGGCACACCAGCTGCGGCGCTAACCGCCACCCATGCCGCCGGCGCCGCCCGCGCCCCCAGAGCCGCCTGACCCACCGTCGCCGCCCATACCCCCATCGTTCCCCGTATCTTCGCCGGCATCCGTGCCGGCATCGACCAACAGGGACCGATCGAAGTTCACGACCAGCTGGCAACCCGTGGCAGGAACACACACCACGAGACCAAACAAGAGCAAGCTCCGTACGGATGATCGATCAGAATCGGAACGTCGCCGCCGCACCGGGTCCTCGCGTTTCGAAGCGTAGGCGGGCCGTGTCCTGTTCTCGCCTCTTCTTCTTGTTCTTGGTCGTCAGGAACACCGTCAACGCAGTGATCGCGGAAAGTGCCGCTATGCCGAAGGACACGTCCGCAAACAACGCCAGCCGCTTGCCCTTGTCGGCGGTCTCGAGCGTCGGATTGTTGCGGTAGCTCTCTTCCTGCTTGAGCGCGGTAAACCCGAGGATGGTTCCCGTCAGCAGAGCTGCTGCGGACACACCCGATAGCGCCCACACGGCTCGTCTCGCGGTGCGCTCTTCCTGTTCGAAGTCGTCCTCGGGCTCGGCCTCTTCGACGACTGGCTCGCTGGGCGTGGCCGCGGTGAAGACGAGCTCTTTTCGCTCGCCATAACCGACTTGAACACTCTTCTCGCCGACGTGCTGCCCATCGCCGACGACGATCAGCGTGTGTGCTCCCGGTGCCAGCTCGATCTCTGCCGGCGTCTTCTTGTCGATGGGCTTGCCATCGACCAGGATCGCGTGGCCCTCTTCGTCGGACCGCACGACAACCGTGGCCGGGGTCTTGAGGAGCGTGGCGATTCGTGCCTCGACCGAAAGCTTGTCCGGCGCATCGGGACGCTCGGTGAGGTACCGTTCGAGCATGGCGACCGTCCCCGGTTCGTCTCCGCGCCGTTGTCGGGTGTCGGCAATGGCGACCAGGAGCGCCGGATTGGGGCTCAATGCGTGGGAGCGCATCCAAGCGCGTTCGGCGCCTTCGTAGCGCTTCGCTTCGAACAAACGCACGCCGAGCTCGTATGCCTCGGGCGCGGTCATGGTCAGGCCTTCGAGAAGCGCGGTCAGCTCCTCGTCCGACGGGAGCGAGCTGGTCTCGGTCGGCGCCGTCGGTGCCTGTGCTTGCGCCTCTCCAGCAAGACAAAGGATCGACAGAGCCAGCGCGAGCGGCTTCATGCGGCCGATTCGCCTCCGCCGCCTGCGTCACCGCCCATGCCAGCCTGACCGCCCGAGCCCCCAGCGCCGCTCATGCCACCTTGGCCGCCGGCACCGCCTGCGCCACCCGTGCCTCCTTCACCACCAGCTCCCCCGGTCCCACCGGTGGCGCCCGTGCCGCCGGTGCCACCCGTACCCTGCATGTCGTTACAGTCCTGCTGGGTCTGACACGAGCCTTGGTTGAATGAGCTCCCGATGTGGCAGCAGATCAACGAGCCGTCGCACTCGTCGTCCTGAAAGCAGGTCGTGCCGACCCCCCCGACGCAGCCCCCGAAGGACACAGCACCGAAGGACAACAGACAAATCAAGGTAAAACCTAGGCGAGATGAAACGATGTGGTGCATGAGCGCGCGAGCATAGCTCAGAGGTCCATTGGGGGCCACGGTTCCGGCTCGATCGAAAGTCCGCCCCCGCTACACTCCGGCCCGCATGTCGGAAGGCGAAAATCAGGGCCAGCAACCTCGCGCTGGTCGATGCGCGATCGTGGGGCGCTCAAACGTCGGGAAATCCACGCTCCTCAACGCGCTTCTCGGTCAGAAGCTGGTTATCGCGACGCCGCGACCGGGCACAACCCGATCGTGTGTCCTCGGCGTGTATACGGCTGACGATCCGCCAACCCAGATCGCGTTCGTCGACACGCCGGGGTTGGAGAGGCCCAAGGGCGCACTTGGTCGTGTGCTCAGCGACAGCGCAAGGCGGGGTTTGACCGATTCCGACGCGGTGGTGTTCGTCACCGAGGCCCCCAAGGCTACCAGCGCCGCTGAGATCAACGACAAAGATCGCATGGTGCTACAGGCGCTCGAAGCATCCAAGACCCCGGTGATCCTCGCGATCAACAAAGTCGACAGGCTGAAGGACAAAGACAAGTTGTTGCCCTTCATCGACGCGTACCAAAAAGCGCGGGTGTTCGACGCCGTGGTCCCGATTTCGGCGACACGGCGGATCAATCTCGGCGCGTTGGTGAGCGAGATCCGGAACAACCTTCCCGAGGGCCTGCTCTACGACGCGGACTTTCTGACCGACCGCCCCGAGCGCTTCTTCGTGAGCGAGCTGATTCGGGAGGCGGCGATGCTCAACACGAGGCAGGAAGTGCCGTACGGGATCGCGTGTGAGCTGGAGACTTATCGAGAAGAGCCGAACATCGTGCGAATCGAAGGCACGCTCATCGTGGAGAAGACGAGTCACAAGGCGATCGTCATCGGAAACCAAGGAGAGACCATCAAGCGAATCAGCACCGAAGCCAGGGAACAGATCGAAGCGCTTCTCGACCGCAAGGTCTACCTTAGGCTGTGGGTGAAGGCGGTGCCGGGCTGGACCCGGGACCCGGTCAAAGCTCGGCAGCTTGCGATCAGGGAGGGCGACGCATGATCGACCGTCGAAATCAAGTGCGTCGACCGGCTGGTTCCGTTCGCGGCAAGCCTCTCGTGGCCATCGTGGGGCGACCCAACGTCGGCAAGAGCACGCTCTTCAACCGCCTCGTGGGCCAACGCATCGCGATCGTCGAGGACGTTCCGGGTGTGACGAGAGACCGCCACTATGCCGACGCCTTCGTGCTTGGCCGCGAGTTCGTGTTGATCGATACGGGCGGGTTCGATCCCGATAGCGACGACCCGATGAAGGCGGGGATCACTTCTAAGGTTCGGTTGGCCCTGGAAGAATGTGACCTGGTGATCTGCGTCGTGGACGCGACTGTCGATCCACTCCCGGCAGACCGAGAGGCGGTCGCGCTACTTCGCGATGCGGGTAAACCCGTGATCTTCGTCGCCAACAAGGCCGACTCCGAGCAGAAGTCGCACACTGCGGGCTCGTACTACGAGCTCGGGCTGAGCATGATCATGCCAATCTCGGCGCTGCACGGCCGAGGTATCGGGGACCTGGAGGACGCGATCGCGGATCAGCTTCCCGAAGTCGTCGAAGAGTCGGGGCCGGATCTCGAGGTTCCGCGAGTGGCGATCATCGGTCGGCCGAACGCCGGAAAGTCCTCTCTGGTAAATCAACTCTGCGGTGAAGAACGGCAGATCGTCGACAATCGTCCTGGAACGACCGTCGACAGCGTCGACACGCTCGTCGAACGCGACGGCAAGCGGTTGATCTTGATCGACACCGCCGGCATTCGTCGCAAGCGTAGTGTGCATAAACGGGGGGTCGAGGCGCTGAGCGTGTTGCAAGCGATTCGATCGATCGAGCGCAGTGACATCGTCGTGTTGATGATCGATGCCGAGGCTGGCGTTGGCGAACAAGACGCAAAGATCGCAGGCCTCGCGAACGACCGAGGGCGCGCCCTGATCTTGGCGTTGAACAAAGTCGACCTCCTTTCGCGTGAGGAGCAGAAGAAGGCCATGGATCGTACACGCGAGATCCTCGCCTTCGTGCCTTGGGCGCCGCTCGTAACCGTCAGCGCCCTCAGGGGGAGCGGTGTGAGCGCCTTGCTTGGTCGGATTGAAGATGCCGTCACGGAGCACCGCAAGCGGATCACCACCGCGGAGCTCAACCGCTTCTTCGAGGAGGTGCTCGACCGCCACCCTCCACCGACCATGCACCACCGAGCGGTTCGGCTCTACTACATCACACAGGTGAGCGCGGCCCCGCCGACCTTGGTCATCATGACCAACGAGCCCAAGGGCGTGCACTTCAGCTACCAGCGCTATGTCGTCAACCAGATTCGGAAACGGTTTGGCTTCCGAGGAACACCGATCCGTGTTCACTATCGCGGCAAGAAGAAACGCGGCAAATGACTACGCGCGCGGCGTACGGAGCGCACGACGCTCCGCTCGCGCCGAAGGATTGCCGAGCTGACCGCACGCCGCCATGACGCTCCGGCCCTTGGTCACGCGCTGGCGGACGGGCAGCCCCTCTTCGCGGAGCCAACCGAGGAACAGCTCGACTTCTTGCTCGCTAGGGGCACGGGTAATTGGCATGGAACCCGGGTTATACGGAATGACGTTCACCAATACGCGGCCGAGGGGCTCGCAGAAGTCAGCGATCGCACGCGCATCGGCGCGGGTGTCGTTCAACCCAGGCAGCAGACAGTAGTTGATCCCCAGCGCGAAGTTTCGGCGGGGCCGGTAGGTCATCAGTGCGTCTTGGAGCGTTCGAAGGTCGGTGCGCCGGTTGATCGGCATCAGCTCGCTTCGGAGAGAATCGGTGGCGGCGTTCAGGCTGATCGAAAGATTGAGCCTTCGCATCCCCTCGTCGTGGAGGCGCTCGATCCCTCGTACGTGGCCGACCGTGCAAACCGTGATGCGCTCCTGCGCGATCGCGAGACCCGCCGGGTCGTTCAGCACACGCAGCGCTCGGACGACGTTGTCCGCATTATCGAGGGCCTCGCCCATTCCCATGAAAACGATGTTGCGGATCGGCCAGCCGAGAAGATGTTGTGCGACGAGCAGCTGCCCGATGATCTCCTCGGTGGAAAGGTGGCGTAGCAACCCCATGCGACCGGTCTCGCAAAACCCGCAGCCCATCTTGCAACCGACCTGACTAGAAACGCATAACGTATAGCGTCCCCTGCCCATCGGAATGCACACGGACTCGGCTTCGAGGCCATCATGCAAGCAAAGGACTACCTTGGACGTCGTTCCATGGGGCCCTTCCTCGGTTTCGAGGGTGACGACTTCGGGAAGATCGAACGAGAACTCCGACCGCCAAGCCGCACAGGCAGCCGGACCCAAACCCAGGGCCTCGGGCTCGAAGCGCCCTTCGAGCATGGCCATCCGATGCACGCGGCGAGCAAATCCGTGCCCGCGCGGCAAACACTGCCGGGCGTGGTCCATCAACTCGGCGTTGGTGAGGCCG
>JAPUKT010000236.1 GCA_027295555.1 Deltaproteobacteria bacterium | reverse complement strand
AAAAGATCAGCACGACCGCGAAAAGGTCTACAACAACACTAGCGACGACCTCCGACAAATCGCACAACACTCGATAGTCGCACTCAACGACCTCGAGCGACAAGAGACAGCTCCTACCGGCAGGTACGTCATCCGTTCGCTGACTCTTCAGCAATCGAAGGGCCTCTGCGACGACGAGCGCTTCACCGACCAACCCACCGTAGCGATTTGCTCCGGGGTGTTGATTCACGATGACCTCGTCTTGACCGCTGGTCACTGCGCCCAGACGCAGACCGATTGTGAGACGAAAAGCTTCGTCTTCGATTACTACTACGAGGGTCCGACGCAGCTCGCGGCTATCGAAGACGAAGACGTCTACTCCTGTAAGCAGATCGCGCTCCGCGCAGAAGCCACGGGCGAAGACCTGACCCCCGACTTTGCCGTGATTCAACTCGACCGTCCCGTCACCGGCGATCATCAGCCGGCTGCGGTTCGCCCCGCAACGACCCCCTTGTCGGAGCAGGAGCCTCTCACAATGATCGGATTCGCAAGCGGCCTCCCCGCCAAGATCGACTCTGGTGGCGCAGTCTCCGATCCACGAACCGCGACCCTCGATTACTTCGTCGCGAATGTGGACGCCTTTGCTGGCCATTCCGGGAGCGCCACGTTCGACTCCAACAACCAGCTTGCCGGGATTCTCGTGGCTGGCCGGTCGCCGGACTACGTCCTTTCGCCCGACGAGCAGTGCTATCGCGTGAACACCTTCGACGACAGTCAGGCGGGCGAGGCGATTCACTACTTCGCGCCCATCGTCTCACAGCTATGCGAGCAGGGGTGGGGGGGCGACAGTCTCTGCGAAGAAACCTCGTGCGACGGAGAGCCCTGCGGAACCAAGGCTCCTCCAGTTGATGGCAACATCCCGGGCGTCACGCCGGTGGCTGCCGGTTCGTCAGGTTGCCAGGCTTCCCGTACCTCGAGCGGCTTTGGCGCCGTCTGGGCAGCTGCGCTTCTACTCGCCCTCGTGCGCCGGGTTAGGCGCTCGCGCTCAGTCGCTTGACGACGCCGAGCGCCTCGCGCACGTGTTTCTTCGCGTTGAGTTGTGAGTTGAACACGTGCTGCACGGCCCCGTTGCGGTCGATCACGAACGTCACACGCCCGGGAAGCAACCCCATCGTCTTGGCGACGCCATAGGCTTTCTGCAGCGCTTTGTCGCGGTCACTCACAAGCAAGAACGGTAGGCGGTGGTGCTCGGCGAAGCTCTGATGACTCTTTTCGCTGTCTTGGCTCACCCCGATGACCACCGCACCAGCTTCGACGAAGTCTTCGAAGTTGTCCCGGAAGGTGCATGCCTCGGCCGTGCAACCGGGTGTCTCGTCTTTCGGATAGAAATAGAGGACCACGGTCTTTTCGCCTCGAAACTGAGACAGCGTGATGGTGTCGCCGCTTTGTGTCGCCTTCGTGAAGTCCGGGGCAATCACGCCCACATCGATCGTTGCCATGCTTGCCTCCGAGCGGCGAACCTAGCATCCCCGCTCGACCCGTGCAGCGAACTCGACCGATATCGTTAGGGAAATAGCGAACACCCGGGCGCTCTTTTACCGGTCCAAGCCTCGGCATTGAGGTTCGCAGGTTTTCACTTGAAAAAAGTGAAACACGTTCTATTTTTGTTAGACCATGCAAGACCGCGATCGCTTCTACGTCCCCCCGATTCCCAACGGCTGGTTCCAGATTGCCACCTCCGACGAGGTCAAGCCTGGCGAGGTCAAACCGCTCCGCTACTTCGGCAAGGAACTGGTCATTTGGCGTTCCGAGGCGGGTGAGCTTTCCGTCCTCGACGCTTTTTGCCCGCATCTCGGTGCCCACATCGGGCATGGCGGCAAAGTCAAAGGCGAGAGCATCGAGTGCCCGTTCCACGCCTGGCAGTTTGGAACCAACGGACAATGCACCGCGGTTCCGTACGCCAAGCGCGTGCCACGCAAAGCCGCCTTGGACACGTGGCAGATCAAAGAGCTCGCTGGCCTGGTGATGTGTTGGCATCACACCGAAGGGAAGCCGCCGCAGTGGGACATCCCCGACGAGATTCCCGAGCTCGACACCGACGAGTGGACCGATTTCGAGCTTCTCGAGTGGAAGATCCGAACCTGCAACCAAGAGTTGGCCGAGAATGCGGTCGACTCGGTACACTTCCACTATCTGCACGGTTGCACCAATATGCCTCAGTCGGAGGCGACGGTGGATGGTCACAAGCTGCGAGTCTTCTCCGCCGCGGGCATGTCGACTCCGAGAGGGCCCGTCGAGGGCTCCATCGATAGCCTGAACTACGGTTTCGGCCTGTCGCTCGTGCGCTTCAAGGGCCTCGTCGAGACGCTCAACGTCGCGACGATGACCCCGATCGACGATGACAACGTGCATCTCCGCTTCAACTTCACCGTCAAGAAAGTTGGCGGGGCTGACGCGACGCGCGGCGTGGGCGCGGCGTTCATCGCAGAGCTCAAGCGCCAGCTCGAGCAAGACATCCCGATCTGGGAGCACAAGATACAACACGAAAAGCCCTTGCTCTGCGACGGAGATGGGCCGATCGGCATCTTCCGACGCTGGTGCACCCAGTTCTACTCCTGGCCCGAGGAGCAACAGGCCGCCGAGTAATGGCGACTTTCGATACCGAAGAGATCGAAGAAGCGTTCCGAAACTTTTGGTACACCGGGATGATTCGTGAGGACTGGAACGCCTGGGCGAACCTGTTCACCGAAGACGTCGTCTACTACGAGCGCGTGCTCGGCACCATGTATGGGCGTGAGGCGGTTCGAAGCTGGATCGTCCCGCTGATGGAGCAGCACGGCGAGATCTACGGCGTCTACGATTGGCACGAGGTCGACCCCAGTGGCCGAGTCGTTTTCCGCATGATCAACCGTCGCGATCACCCGAGCGGCGAGGGCAAAATGGACTTCCCCGGCGTCACGGTGCTGCAGTACGCGGGGAACAACCAATGGTCGATGGAAGAGGACTATTGGGCCGAGAAGCTCGGCAGCGAACAGTTCCGGGAATACGCCGCGGCCCTCAAAAAGCACGACCCCGATCATCGCAACAAACGCACCCGCAACGACCGGGGCAACGGCCCCGCCCCACCGCCCCCACACTAGCGCCTAGTACTGCGCGTCGAAGTCTATTTCGAGTCGTTCTTGGCTCGAGGGGCGGGATTGGCAGGCTAGGATCCAGCCGCGCTCGATGTCACTCGGCTCGAGTGCGTCGTGGCAGGCCATGTTGACGTTGCCGCTCTTCAACAGAGCCATACAGCATCCGCAATAGCCGTCCTCACATGAAGACGGTGGTTTGTAACCGGCCTTTACGGCGGCCTCGAGCAATGTGGCGCCCTTCTCGTAGAGCACCTCGTGGGCCTGGCCCTCGAGCACGATTGTGAACGACG
>JAPUKT010000235.1 GCA_027295555.1 Deltaproteobacteria bacterium | reverse complement strand
CGAGCCCCGTCGGGTCGTGTCGGTACCGCGCGAGACCGGAAGATGCGGAAGCTTTGGATAGACCGCGAACTCGCCGTCCCGAAGCGCAAGCAAAGTCTCGAGAGCCCGCTCTTCGTCGCCGTTCGATTCAGGCTCGGCGATCTGCCCGTGGACGAGGCGGATCGCGCCGGAGCCCAAGGGGCTGTGGAACGCAAGGACGCCGGTGGCACCGATCTCTTCGAGCCCGCCAAGCAGATCTCCAACGCCTTCGGGAGGGATCGCTCCTTCGAACACCGCTTCTGCAACCATGACTCATTTAAGTGATTGTTGGGGCCGATTTTGTCAAGGTGCTGGCGCTCTCGGTTGCCTTGGTCACTGGCCTCCAGATTTTCCAGAAAACTCAGGGGAAAATCCCGCGCTCCGCGTACGAGGTCGCCAGGCTCTCGAGCGCCAGCGAGTACGCGGCAATCCGAGGATCGACCCTCTTTTCGGCCGCATAGAACATCGTGCGCTGGTAGGCGCGCCGCATCATGAGGAGCAAGCGGCGCTGTACTTCTTCAGTATCCCAATGTTCGCTGTTTCGGTTCTGGACCCACTCGTAGTAGCTGACCGTCACGCCTCCGGAGTTCGCGAGAACATCGGGAATGATCGGAATCCCCCGGTCCTTGAGGACTGCCTCGCCAACCGGGTTGATCGGCCCATTTGCGCCTTCGGCGATGAGGCGCACCTGAAGCGCTTTCGCCTCCTGCTCACCGACCTGGTTCTCGAGCGCAGCCGGAATGAACAGGTCCGCGGGGGTTTCGAAGAACTCGGCTCGTGTGATCTTCTCACCGCGCGGATAGCCCTCGATCGACCCGTGGGCGCGCACGTACTCCTGGAGCTTGTGCGCGTTGAAGCCCTCGTCGTTGCGGAGGTAGCCTGTGTGGTCTCCAGTCGCGATGGTCGAAACGCCGAGCTTGGAGAGCAGCAATGCAGCGTTGGAGCCGACGTTGCCGAGACCCTGAACGATCGCGGTCGCGCCTTCGAGATCGAACCGTCGTTCCCGCGCCCACTCCTTGATGCAGTGAACGACTCCTTGCCCGGTAGCCTGCTCACGCCCTTCCGAACCGCCGGCGTTGATCGTTTTCCCGGTAACGACAGCACGTTGGTCGTTCTTGTCGTAGGTCGGGCCCGTATTCATGTACGTGTCCATCATCCAGACCATCGTCTTGGCGTTCGTGCCAACGTCGGGTGCGGGGATGTCGTGCGACGGTCCGATGTTGTTGCCCAGAGCGTGGGTGAAGCGACGGGTGATCCGTCGGAGCTCGTCTTCCGAGTGCTCGTGAGGATTGAACTTGATGCCCCCCTTGCCGCCGCCAAAAGGAACCCCGAAGAGCGCGCACTTCCACGTCATTTGCATCGCAAGAGCCTTGAGCTCGTCGAGACTGACGGCTTCGTGATATCGCATGCCGCCTTTGTACGGGCCCATCACGTTGTTGTGCTGAATACGGTATCCCTTGAACATTCGATTGCGTCCGTCGTCCATCCGAACCGGAAAGTGCACGATGAGCTCGTTCTTCGGTTGCGAGAGGATCTCGCGCACGTGGTCGGGGAGTTTCGTGACCTCGGCGGCTTGATCGAGGTAGCCCTGCACGACTTGGAAGAACCCAAAATCCTCGAGCGCGGCCGACATCTCACCGATGCTACACCGGGCGTTTCGTTGTCACCAATTGGGCGCGAAAGGTCCTTTTCCAAGCGATCATCGGGGTGCTATAAGCAAGGCATGATGCCAAAATTCAAGCAAGCCGGGCGACGAGGCTTTCTCGCTGCTCTTATCGTGGTGAGCCTCACCGGATGCACCCAGGTCAATGCCGGACACCTGGGCATCGTGACCAAGTGGGGCGCGATCCAACCTGACCCTCTTCCCGAGGGCATCTACTTCCGGATGCCGATCCAAACCCAGATCATCAACATCTCGGCGCGCGTTCACAAGATCAGTGCGGCCTCGACCGCCTCATCGAAGGACCTCCAGGTGGTCACGACGAAGATCGTGTTGAACTACCGACTGAGCCCATCACATATCGTCGAGGTCTTCCGGAACGTCGGAACACGGTTGGTCGTCGAAAGCACGATCATCGATCCCGCGCTCCAGGAGGCGGTCAAGAAGGCTACGGCGCAGTACACGGCCGAGGAGCTGATCACCAGGCGCCAAGACGTCAAAGAGGCGATCGCGGCAGCCATCACGAAGACCCTCATAAAGAGCGACATCGTGGTGACCGAGCTTTCGATCACGGATTTCCAATTCGATGCTCAATACCAGGCGGCGGTCGAGTCGAAGCAGGTCGCAGAGCAGCGAGCCCTGACGGCGACCAACGACCTGGCGCGCATCAAGGTGGAAGCCCTGCAGGCAGAAGCAAAAGCAGTGGGCGAGGCCAAGGCCATGCTGGCGAAAGCCGAGGCCGAGGCGAAGGCCCAAGAGCTCTTGAAGCGGACGATCACGAGCCAGATCGTCCAACTGAGGGCTGTCGAGAAATGGGACGGAACCCAGCCGTTGATCGTCGGGGAAGGGGGCGCGATCCTCGATCTGGGCATGATCAAGAAGGCCGCGGGGCGGTGACTGAGGGCGATCCGGCTCAGCCGCCGAAGCCCGCGATGAACGTCCCGTAGGCCCACGTCACCGGGGCAGTGAACACCAGGGCGTCGGCGCGGTCGAGGAGACCGCCGTGGCCCGGAAGGATGCTGCCGCTGTCCTTGACGCCACTGCTGCGCTTGAGCACCGACTCGAAGAGGTCGCCGCCCTGGCCCGCCACGCCCGCTATCACGGCTAGGGCGATCGCGTCGACGACCGGCAATTCCGGCACGAAGAAGCTGATGATGACCGCGCAAACAACCGAGCCCGCAAGGCCGCCTGCCGCGCCCTCGAGGGTCTTCTTGGGCGAGATTCGTGGGGCGAGCTGGGTCTTCCCAAATTTGCGACCGACAAAATAGGCGGCGGTGTCGCTGCCCCAAGCGAGCGCCATGGCGAGTAAGACCCACGCGCCGGTCGGTGGAAAGTCGCGCACCAAGTCCACGGTGGCCAGCGCCCCACCGACGTATATCGGAGTCGCGAGCAGCCAGCCGATGTGAACGCTCGCGTTGTGAAGCGGGTCGTCTTGCAACATGCCGAGCACCATCGTCGCAAAGATGAGCAGCAAGACGACGCCGTACACGTGCGCGAAGGAGCTCAAGAAGATCAGCGCAGCCGCAAACGCGACCGAGGACACCGATCCCCAAAGACGCAAGCCGCGTGACGAGGGAACCATCATCGCCATCATCTCGTAACCGCCCACTGCGATCGCGGTAAAGATGAACACGTGCCAAGGCCAGCGTGGACCGGCGAACATCATCCACAAGATGAGCGGGATCAGCGGAGCGACAGTCGCGATGCGAAGCGCGGTACCCGACAACATCTTGCGCTCAGGCAACTCTTCTTCGATGGGTTCGCTCATACGGCGTGCTCCAGGTTGCCGCGCGGTGGTAGGGCTTCGGCCGGTTCGCAGTCGTCGGGGACGAGGCCGAATCGGCGCTCGCGTTTCTGGTAGCAGCCAAGCGCGTAATATAGTGAATTTACTCCGAAATCAGGCCAGAGCTCCTCGGTGAAATGAAGCTCGGCATAGGCCGATCCCCAAAGCAAAAAGTTGCTGATCCGCTGCTCGCCACCGGTGCGGATCAACAAGTCGACGGGGCCAACTTTCATCGATGGCAACTGTCGTGCGAGTGTGACTTCGTCGATCGTGTCCGCGTCGATCGTTCCATCCGCGACTCGATGAGCAAGCGCGCGCACGGCATCGACCAACTCTTCGCGACCCCCGTAAGAAAGCGCAAGCGTCAAGGTCATGCCATCGTATTGCGCGGTCTCGTTCATCAACGAGTGCAGTCGCTCTCGGGCACGGGACGGCAACTTGTGAAGACGTCCGATCGCAGACAAACGGATCTCGTTATCGATGAGCTCGTCTCGTTCGGAGACCAAGTGCTCGCACAGGAGATCGACGAGCGCATCGACTTCGCCCCGAGGTCGGTCCCAGTTCTGCTCGCTGAACGCGTATAGCGTCAACGCAGGAATGCCGAGTCGCCTGGTCGCGCGCATGATATCGCGCACGGCATCCGCACCGCGTTCATGCCCCGCAGTGCGCGGCTTCCCCCGCGCCTGCGCCCAACGCCCGTTGCCGTCCATGATGATCGCGACATGCTGCGGGAGTCGGCTCACGTCGACCAAGCCCATGGCGAGCGAGTATCATGGGCCTCACGACGCAGCAACAACACCGGCCCAAGGAGAAGGGGAATTGCGAGATTGACGTATATGAGCCCTATATATGACGAAATTGTCATAAAATGAGGTGGAAACTGCCATTAATGCCCAATGTGC
>JAPUKT010000234.1 GCA_027295555.1 Deltaproteobacteria bacterium | reverse complement strand
CATGCCGAAACAACACACCGCGAAGGAGAAGTTGCTCGAGGCCGCCCAGACCTTGATGCTCTCCAAGGGCTACCCCGCGACGACGGTCGATGAGATTTGTGAGCTGGCCCACGTGAGCAAGGGAAGTTTCTATCACGCCTTCGATACCAAGGAGGCCCTGGGCCTCGCAGTCTTGGAGGCGTTTGGGGAGCGCAATGCTCGGTTGATCGCCGAAGGGCCCCAGGCCCACATCGACGATCCCGTCGATCGAGCCCTCCAGCTTCTGGACCACCTGATGGAGACTGCCGGTGAGATGTGGGGAAGTGGTTGTTTGCTGGGAAGCTTCGCGCTCGACCTCGCGGATACGCACCCCGCCATCGGTGAAGCCGTCTCGGATGCATTTCGGGGAATCGCCGACGGACTCGCCGAGGGCATGGCACCGCTCGCGGCGGAGGGTGGCCACGCAGGTGCGCTCTCAGCCGGCGAACTCGCAGAGCACTTCATTGTCGTCGTGGAGGGCGCACTGATTCTCGCGAAAGCCCATCAGGACTGGAGCTATGTGACCCGTGCTCTCGAGCGATTCCAACGGGAAGTCCATGCCACCGTCGCGGTGGGCGCATGATTTGTTTTAGCGTGGACCTAAACCGACTAGTCGGTCTAACGGCCCCTTTGTTCCGATGAGGCGATTCAAGTTGGAGGCTACATGTCCGGAGTAGTGGCTCAACGATCATTCGAATCGGTCGGTGCGCTTGACTTCACCGACGCGATGGCGTCGGCCGTCACCAGCGTGAGCATCGTCACCACCGACGGCCCCGCCGGTCGGTTCGGTATCACGGTGAGCTCCGTCTCGTCGGTGTCGGCCGATCCCCCCCTCGTTCTTGCTTGCATCAACCGGCGTAGCCCCGCCTGCAGGGCGCTCCATGAGAACGAGGTGTTTTGTATCAACTTGCTGTCGACACAGCAGCGGGAATTGGCGAACACGTTCGCCGGCCAGCCGTCCCGAGGCGAGCCATTCGACTTCGACGGCGCACGATGGTCCCCGGGCTTGGTCGAGGCACCCCGCTTCAGGGGTGCCGTGTCGATTTTCGATTGCGTGGTGCAACAGGCCCATGAAATCGGCTCACACACACTCTTCATCGGCCGGGTCGTGGCGGTAAGTGGAAGCGCGGCGGACTCGTTGCTTTACACCCGCCGAGCGTACGGCCGCGCGTGTTCTTGAGACCGATTTACAGCAGAGCGTACACCCATTTGGAGGACGAATCCATGAGCAGCGCAGCATTGAAGCTGGAGCCGGTAGTGAGTGTCACGGATTGGGTGGCGATCGTACGGACCTTGGGCAAGGACTTCGAGGATCGTGCTGTTGGCCACGATCAGCATCGCGAGTTCGTTGCCGCCAACTATGCGGACCTTCGGGAGAAGCGGCTGTTTTCCGCAGGGATTCCGACCGAATTGGGAGGAGGAGGCGCCTCGCACGAAGAGCTCTGCGAAGTCGTGCGCGAGTTGGGGCGCCACTGCGGCTCGACTGCGCTAGCGTTCGCCATGCACACGCATCCGGTCGCCACGAACGTGTACAAGCACTTGAGGGGTGACGAGGCGGCGAGCAATGCCCTGAGGCGGATCGCGGCCAAGGAGCTGGTGATCGCAGGCACGGGGGCCAACGACTGGCTCGGGTCCTCGGGCCAAGTCGAACCCGTCGAAGGCGGCTATCGCGTCAACGCGCACAAACGGTTCGTGAGTGGCTCCGCGGGAGCGGATCTGTTCGTGACCAGTGCGAACCATGAGGGCGCGGAGGGAAGCGAAGTGCTGCACTTCGCGGTCCCCTTCGATCATGAAGGAGTGCATCTGGTTGAGACTTGGGATGCGCTCGGCATGCGTGGCACCGGATCCCATGACGTAATCCTAGAAGATGTTTTCCTGCCTGAGGACTCGATCGTCCTACGTCGCCCATCCGGCGACTGGCACCCGATGTGGAACGTGGTCATCCCGACTGCGATGCCGTTGATCACTGCGGCGTATGTCGGGTTGGCGGAAGCCGCCGTGGAGCTGGCCAAGACCGCCGCGATGCGCAGAGGAGTGGAGTTGGCGCCGGTAGTCGGCGAGATGACCACTGCGCTTACCGTGGCACAGCTCGCTTTCGACGACATGGTTCGCATGAACGACAACCACGGTTTCACTCCTACTTTGGAGGCGGCAAACGCGATCTTGACGCGCAAGGCGATCGTCGCAGACGCCGTAAAGGACACGGTGGAGCTTGCGAGCGAACTCGTCGGCGGTCCGGGATTCCTCCGCGGTCATCACATGGAGAGGATCGTGCGAGACGTGCGTGCCATGCACTTCCATCCGCTACCTGTGAGGCGTCAAAGGATCTTCAGTGGGAGAATCGCGCTCGGGCACGAGCCGATCGCCAGCTAGCGTGCGCACTTGTTACACGGGCGTCTCGCGCACGCCCGCCTGTGAGCGGCCTCGGCTCTGTCCGGTCGGGCCTGCACGTCACTTCTGACAGCGAGACAGCGACCAGAGCGGCGAGCTCGAGGCGGGGGGCGTAGCGGCACCTCACAAATGCGCCGTCTTCTTACCGTCCCGACCTGCCCACTGCCAGGCGGGTTTTCTTCTGACCGCGAGCAGCCCGCCAGCTTCTCGGCTCAGGCTCGCTTCGGAAGCCGTCGCGTGGTTGCCAGGAAGGCGCATCGGCGCACGGCTGTAATTGGCCGACGTCGCTTGGAGGCGGACGTGCGTGGAACAAGTGAGACGCGGTAGAGGATAGCGCCGTCCTCGTAGACGATGGTTTCGTCAAAGCCCCAGTGTGGACT
>JAPUKT010000233.1 GCA_027295555.1 Deltaproteobacteria bacterium | reverse complement strand
ACGAGCACGGTCAGCCGCGCCGGAGGGGTTGGTGTGACAGCCGGTTGAGCGCTGTCGTCGCTTTCGTCTTCAGCCATCATCTCCTTTGCGATACAGACACGCTAGGCTCGAGCCGAGCGCGCTCGAAGCGTCTGACTGGGTATTGACGCCAGCCGTCAATGATTGTTGACGGTCGCCAACAATCGGCCCCTGCGACAGCTTTCGCGTCGCGCGGGTGCCAGGCACCGACCATACTATCGGCGCATGAGTGGCGATGGCTCCATCTTGGATCGTTCGGACAGCTACTGCGTGATCGGCGCCGGCCCGGCTGGGATGCTGGCGGCGCGGTCGCTCAAGCACGCGGGGATTCCTTACGAGCAGTTCGACAAGAACGACGATGTTGGTGGCATTTGGGACATCAAGAACGACTGGTCGCCCATGTACGAGAGCGCCCATTTCATCTCGTCGAAGACGGTGTCGAATCTCCCGGGGTTCGAGATGCCCGAGGACTACCCGGACTACCCCAACCATCGAGAGATCCTCGCGTACGTTCGGGACTTCGCACGCGCCTATGATCTCTACCCGAAGATCACCTTCGAAATGTCGATCGAGCGCGTCGAGCCCGAAGAGGACGGCAGGCGTTGGCTCGTGACCTTCGGAAACGGAGAAACCCGTCGGTACCGCGGGCTCTTCCTTTGTAGCGGGAACACATGGGACCCGAACATGCCGGACTACCCCGGCGAGTTCACGGGGGAGATGATTCACGCGGTCCGGTACCGCGACCGGAAGATGTTTTCCGGCAAGCGTGTTCTAGTCGTCGGGGGCGGGAACTCCGGTTGCGACATCGCATGCGACGCCGCGCTGTACGCGGACGAGGCGTACATCAGCCTCCGGCGCGGCTATCATTTCATCCCGAAGCACATCTTCGGCATCCCCGCCGACAAGTTCGCAGGGAAGATAGACTTGCCACGGTGGATCGAGCGGCCGATGTTCGAGCTCCTGCTTCGCCTGGTGGTGGGGGATCTGACCAACTTCGGCCTGCCCAAGCCCGATCATCCGGTCATGGCGAGCCACCCGATCATGAACACACAGCTGCTGCACTACCTCGGGCATGGAGATATCGAGTACCGACCGGACATCGAGCGCTTTGAGGGCAGGACGGTGCACTTCAAGGACGGCTCGAACCTAGAGGTCGACCTGATCGTGTTCGCTACCGGCTACAAGGTCACCTACCCGTACATGGACAAGAGCCTCTTCGACTGGATCAGCAAGTACCCGGACCTGTACCTAAGCTCACTACACAGGAAGTTCGACAACGTTTGCTGTCTCGGCATCCACCAAACCGACGGTGGCGCCTACGACTTCTTCATGATGCAAGCGGACATGATGTGTAACTTCATCCTCGACCAAGACGCTCGCCCCAAGCGCGCAGCCAAGTTCCATGCGCTCAAAGAAACGGATCGGCCAAACTTTTCGGGTGGCATCAGGTACGTGGACTCCCCTCGCCACGCAACCTACGTGAAGAAGGGGGTCTTCCGTCGGTACTCGAACAAGCTGATGCGAAAGTTCAAATGGAAGGCGTTTGGAACGATGCATCCGCCCGCGGCACCGCCACCCGAGGCACCCCGATCCCAATCGGGTCGACCCCGAACGTCCGCGGCTTCCGAGTCAGAGCGGTCCGCCTTGCGTGCTCGGTAACTTCTGTTCGTGTTTCAACTAAGTGGTCGTGATGGGCGTCCGCGCAATCTTGGGGACCGTGTTGACCGCCGCCGGGCTGGCGATGGTCGCCGGTGTGTCGCTGAGCGGTGCCTCTTCCACCGAGTCGATAGACCGCCTTCGACTGATCGCCGCCAACGGGCAACGATGGAAGATCGACGGCGAGGCCGACACCGCCAAAGCTCACCTTCGATCCGTGCCCGGGCACAACGCATTCTGGTTCGCGTGGAGTGCGTTCCACCCCGACTCGGAAGTTTGGGGCGATGGGCCAATTCGCAACGCTGCGGTAAGGGCCGACCCTGAAGGCAAGTGCACCGTTCCATGCGATGAGATCTTCACCGGCTGCGTCGGCCGAGACTGCATTCCCCCACTCGATTCACCGAAGATGGTGGCGGCCGATAGCGCCGACGCGGACTACCTCGCGGACCTCGACATGATCCTAGGCGTGCGCACCGCGAAGGGGCCCCGCGCCTACCCGCAGAATATCTTGTGGTGGCATGAGATCGTGAACGAGAAGGTGGGGGAAGAAGCGTACGCGATCACATTCTGCCCCTTGACCGGCTCTGGGTTGAAGTTCGATCGCAGCGCCTTTGTTCGCGGAAAGACCGTTCGACTCGGCGTCTCGGGGCTGCTCTACAACTCGAATCTCGTGATGTGGGACCGAGAGACGGAGTCGCTCTGGAGCCAGATGCGACTCGAAGCCGTCACGGGCCCCAAGAAGGCAACCGCCGCCCCTCTACGGGGCGTGCTCGAGATGACCTGGAAGGCCTGGAAGACCCTCCACCCCAATACACTCGTCGTCTCCAAGAAGACGGGTTACGCCCGCGACTACCAACGCTACCCTTACCGAGACTACCGCACGAACCACTCGAACACGTTCCGCGGCACCAAGCCCGAACCGGACGCACGGTTCAGAAACAAGGACCTGGTGTTCGGCGTCGTGGTCGATGGCAAGGCCAAAGCCTATGTGTGGAATCGCGTGTACGCGAAGCTCGGTGACTCAGGGATGATCGAGGATGAGATCGCCGGCGTGCCAGTCCTTGTGGTGTTTCACCGGCCGAGTCGCTTTTTCCATGCGTTCGACCGGCGAATCGGCGGCAAGGCTCGAAAGTTTTCTCTCCAGAGCGGGACACGCTAGCCCCCCGCAACCCCCCTCTTCTCAGACACTTAGAACCCACACCGCGCAAACCCAGTCCTGCCCAGCTCACGCGGTGCTAGGCGATGCATTCAA
>JAPUKT010000232.1 GCA_027295555.1 Deltaproteobacteria bacterium | reverse complement strand
CACGGTTGCGGTCCGCTCGCTCGTTCGTGCGCTGAACGCCTTGCTGGCGAAAGCGGGTGTCGAAGAGAGGCTCGTGCCGCTCGTACCGGACGACGTGCGTGAGCTCTACGTAGGGGTTACCGAAGAGGGTGCGATGACCCTCCTCCAGGGCGGGTGTACCGAGATCTCCGCGGTGCAGGCCCTTCGTGAATTCGCAAGCTGGTAACAAATCGATCCGTAAGCCATACCTGTGCCCGACATCATGGCGAACCATGACTACGACCTGATCGTCGTCGGAGCAGGTTCCGGCGGTGTGAGAGCCGCTCGGATCGCGAGCGAGCTGGGCGCGCGTGTCGCGATCTGCGAGATGGATCGACTCGGCGGGACGTGTGTCAACGTCGGATGCGTGCCAAAGAAGCTCTTCGTGTACGGCTCCCATTTCGCACACGACTTGGTCGACGCGCGCGGCTACGGTTGGTCCGGCGAAGCTGCATTTGATTGGCCTACGCTCCTCGAGAACAAGAACCGAGTGATCGCGCGACTCAACGGGATCTACCTCGAGCTCCTCGAGCACGCAGAGGTCGATCTATTTCGGGGCCGCGCAGAGCTGCTCGACCCACACACCGTTCGCATCGAAGGTGCCGAGCGAACGGCTACGCGGATCTTGATCGCGACCGGCGGCCGCCCTCTCACGCCAGACATTCCGGGAGCCGAGCTCGCACTGACCTCCAACGCTGTCTTTTCGCTTCCAGTGCTACCGAAGCGGATGCTGGTGGTTGGCGCCGGCTACGTCGCTCTCGAGCTCAGCTCGGTGTTTTGTGCGTTGGGGGTCGACGTCACCATCGTCCACCGCGGCGAAGAGATCCTCAGAGGATTCGACCGAGATCTGCGCTGCCATCTTCACGATGAGATCGAGGCCAAGGGTGTCCGGATCCTTCTCGACACGCAGGTAAAAGAGCTTCGCAAGAGCGGCTCCAGCATCGAAGCCAGGCTCGACAACGGCGAAGTGCTCGAGACCGATTTTCCCTTGTTTGCGATCGGCCGCACGCCCAACACCGACGGCCTCGGACTGGAAGCTCTCGGAGTCGAGCTCGGGCAGCGAGGAGGCATCGTGGTCGACGAAGACTACACGAGCCGGGTGCCGTCCATCCACGCCGTAGGCGACGTCACCGACCGCATGCAGCTCACCCCCGTCGCCATTGCAGAAGGGATGCACTTCGCTCACCGGTTCTTCGGCAAGGGCGACTTCCGAATCGACTATCTCAACATCCCGACCACAGTCTTCTGCCAACCAGAGCTCGCCACCGTCGGCCTCACTGAAGAGGAAGCCTGGCACCGTTGTCCGGACGTGCGCGTCTACCGGTCGGTATTCACGCCACTGAAGCTGACGATGAGTGAGCGCAAAGAACGAACCATCATCAAGCTCGTCGTGAACGCCGAGGACGACCGGGTCGTCGGTTGCCACATGGCCGGGCACGGCGCGGCCGAGATCATTCAGGGCTTGGCGGTCGCAATGAAAGCGGGAGCAACCAAGGCGGTCTTCGACGCAACGATCGGGATTCACCCGACATCGGCCGAGGAATTCGTCATACTCCGATAATTGCCGATGTAAATAGTCAAGAATATTGGGGTGGTGCTGGTCGAAAATATGCTGTATTTTGTGGCTCAATGTGATTAGATGCTCTGACAAGGCCTGGACGCGTTGCAAATCCGCACCAGACTTGTCAAGTTACTCCGGATCGCCATGGAAGCCGCACGCATCGCCACCGTCGACTCTGACTTGGATCGAGAGAATCGAGCCCTCGAGGCGTCTACGCCCGAAGAGCTGATCGCGTGGGCGCACGAGCGCTATGGCGACCGGCTGATCGCGTCCACCAGCTTCGGCTCCAGCTCCGCCGTGATGCTGCACCTGATCCATCGCGTTGCGCCTCGCATACCGATCGTCTGCGTCGATACCGGATACTTCTTCGAGGAGACGTACCAATTCGCGGATGACCTGATCAAACGCCTCGATCTCGATGTTCGGTTCTATTCGCCCACGATGTCGGCGGCACGCCAAGAGGCGCTCTACGGCAAGCTGTGGGAGCAAGGCGAGGAAGGCGTTCAGCGATACTTGCAGATCAACAAGATCGAGCCCATGCAACGGGCATTGCAAGAGTTGGGCACAGAAGCCTGGATGGCTGGCCTTCGAGCAGACCAAACCGAGCACCGCGGCGGCCTGCGTCGCATCGATCGCCAGGACGGGAGGATCAAGATCCACCCCATCCTCCGGTGGACCTCCGAAGACATCGACAACTACATGGTGCAGCACGATCTGCCGCACCATCCTCTCGTCGCGCAGGGGTACCGATCGATCGGTGACCACCACTCCACGATTCCAACCACGGACGACATGGATCCCCGCGACGGGCGCATCCTGGGCAAGAAGCCAGAGTGCGGCCTGCACCTGCCGCTGACCGAAGAAGAGGACCAGAGCCTGAAGTCGAGCGGTTTGTAGGAAGCTGGCCCGCCGGCGCGCTTCGCGTTACCCCGTTGGGGGGGTAGCTCGCAGTGAAGCTTTACCGGGTCGTGCTCAGCGACCTGCATCTAGGAACGGGGACCGGACGCGGACAACTGAACCCGCTCGAGGACTTCATCCACGACGATCGCTTCGCCGAGCTTCTCGAACACTACGATCGACTGGCGGGGCCGGACGGCAGGGTCGAGCTGATTCTGAACGGCGACATCTTCGACCTGTTAAAGGTGAAGATCGCGGGCCAATGGCCGACCGAAGTGACCGAAGAGATCGCGGTAGCCAAGCTGCAGCAATGCCTCGACGGCCATCCCAAGTTCGTGTTGGCGATCAAAGAGTTTCTGCAGAAGCCAACTAACTGCGTGACATACCTACCGGGAAATCACGACCTCGATCTCTGGTTTCCCGGGGTCCAAGAGCTCTTTCGCCGATACGTCGCACCGGGCGAGGCTTCGGACCGCGTGAGCTTCGTGACTTCCTCGGATACGTACTACCTCCCGGAGGGGATTCAGATTCGTCACGGCCACCAGTTCGAGCGCATCCACCGGGTCGATTACTCACAGATAACGCGCACCCGTCGCGACGGCACGGAGGTGCTCGCCCTCCCCTGGGGAAGTCTGTGGATCTTGGAGGTGATGAATCCACTCAAGGAAGTCCGAAGTCACGTGGATCGCATCCAGCCCCTTCGGCGCTTCCTTTGGTGGTCTCTCCTGCTCGACCCACGGTTCGTCCTGAACTTCGTGTGGCGCTCGACCGTGTACTTTCTCCGCCACCGCATCTTCACGATCCAAGCCTGGCGCGACCGCATCGTGAACTTTCCCCGGCTGCTGCGCGAAGAGGTCTTCGAGGTGACGAGCGGGGGGTACGACGAACAAGCGATTCGCGCCCTCAACAAGATCCGGGGGGCGCATACCCTCATCGTAGGTCATAGCCATGGCCCACGATACTTGCAGCTCCCCAACGATCGGATCCTCGTCAACACCGGTACGTGGGTGAAGATGATCAACCTCGACCTTCAGTACCTCGGCCAAGACAGCGGGCTCACCTACGCAGTCATCAGCTACGACGAAGACGGCAAGCCCCAAACCACGCTGATGCGCTGGCACGGCGCCCACGAACCCTGCGAAGCAATCCCTTACGCCGACTAGGCAGCCTCAGCGTCCGTGCCAGCGTCTTGCGCTCTGAGGCGTGTTACTGTAGGTTTGTTCAGTGCCTCGTGAGCGCAACAATCCGCCGAATCGCTTCGAGGAGGCGTACGTGGAGTGGGAGGGAGTGCCCCCGCCTGCCGACCTGCGCGTGTATGAGGAGCACGCCAAGACCGCGCTCGCGCAGAACGAAAGCCCCGACGTGGGCTTTCGTTGGAGTGTGAATCCGTACCGCGGGTGCTTTCACGGATGCGCGTACTGCTATGCGCGCCCGACCCATCCATACCTCGGCTTTGGCGCAGGCACGGACTTCGAGCGGCAAATTGTCGTGAAGGTGAACATCGTCGAACAGCTGCGCGCCACGTTCAAAAAGAAGTCTTGGCGGCGCGAGGTCGTGGCGTTTTCAGGCAACACCGATTGCTACCAGCCGCTCGAGGCGCACTACGAGTTGACGCGTGGTTGCCTCGAGGCCTGCGTCGACCACGCCAATCCGGTCACGATCATCACCAAGGGAAAGCTCGTTCGTCGCGATATCGACGTGTTGCAGGAGCTCCAAGAAAGGGCTCCCTGCCGCATCGCGCTGAGCATCCCGTTTGCCAACGATGAATACGCGCGGGCCATCGAGCCGTTCGCCAGCTCTCCGAGCAAGCGATTCGAGACGCTTCGGCTTCTCTCGGAAGCTGGCCTCGATACGGCCGTGGGGGTCGCTCCGATCATCCCAGGGCTGAATGACGATCAGATTCCGGAAATTCTAAAGCGCGCACGCGACGCCGGCGCCAAGCACGCGTTCAAGATCCTCTTGCGCCTCCCGCTCGAAGTCGGCCCGATCTTCGAAGAGCGCCTGGCTGACGCCTTCCCGCTGCGGCACCAACGCGTGATGAACGCGATCCGCGATGTCCGGGGCGGTCGCACGAGCGACAGTCGCTTCGGCTCCCGCATGGTTGGGAAGGGCGCACGATGGGCCACCATCGAGCAGCTCTTCGCGACGCATTGTGATCGGCTCGGGCTCAACCACGAGCTCGAAAAAGCGCCACTCATCGCCCCAGAGCCGCCTGAGTCTTTCGGCCGCCAGCTTCCGTTGTTGTTCTGAGCTGGCCCGGGGTTTGCATCTCGCAAGGGGGTGCTCAACCCCTACCGTGGAATCCCACCTCAATAATGTCAGCAATTACAATGGGTTATATGGTGTCAAAAAGTGTGGACGACTTGTCATCTCCTGACATAATGTCAACACAGGTTGCCAGAGAGTCCCGCATGACCGATTCCAACGAAATCTCCGTGCTCGTCGTCGACGACGAGGCGCCGAACATCGAATCGCTCCGCAGGATCTTCGAACGAGAAGGCTTCGCGGTGCTCACCGCCACGAGCGGACAGAAGGCACTCGACGTGTGTCGCCGACACGCGGTCCACGTGGTCGTCAGCGACCTGATGATGCCCGGCATGAACGGCATAGAGCTCGTGAAAGCCTTGAAGACCGTGGTCCCCGACGCCGAGGTCGTGCTGATGACCGCATTCGGGACGGTCGAAAAGGCGGTCGACGCCATGCGCGCCGGAGCCTACGACTTCGTCGAGAAGCCACTCAAGCGAATGCAGATGGTGAAGACAGTTCGCAAAGCTGCTGAGCGCCACCAACTCGTCGTCGAAAACAAGGACCTCCGCCAACAACTCTCGCAGTTGAGCGATCGAAGCATCATCGGGTCGGCGGCGGCGCTTCGACATGCCCTCGAGATCGCGACGCAAGCCGCACCGTCGTCGGCAAACGTATTGATTCTCGGCGAGAGCGGGACCGGCAAAGAGCTGCTGGCGCGCTTCATCCACGAACGCAGTGGACGTGGGCAGTTCGTGGGCGTGAATCTTTGCGCGCTCCCCGAGACTATCGTCGAGTCGGAGCTTTTCGGCCACGAAAAGGGCGCGTTTACGGGTGCTGTCGTACGTCGTGACGGACGCGTCGCGGAGGCCGAAGGCGGCACCCTATTCCTGGACGAGATCGGTGAGATGTCGCCCGCCGTGCAAGTGAAGCTGCTCCGCGTTCTGCAAGAGGGCGAGTACCAACCAGTCGGCGGTCGAACCAAGAAGGCCGACTTCCGACTGATCACAGCGACGAACCGGGACCTGCATGCAGCAGTCGATGGAGGCGATTTCCGGAAAGATCTGTACTACCGTCTCAACGTCATCGCGCTCACGAGCCCACCGCTCCGCGCACGCCATGAAGATATCCCGTTGCTTACTGAGCACTTCGTCGAGACTTACTGCACCAAGAATCAAAAAGAGCCACTCGCTGTAGATAGAGACGCGCTTCAGCAGCTCATCGCATACGACTGGCCCGGCAATGTTCGAGAGCTTCAAAACGTCATCGAACGAGCGGTGGTTCTCAACACCAGCGGGGTCATCAAGCTCGGCGACCTTCCCGACCCGGTCGCACGCGCCGAACCTCAAGTCGACGCGTTCACATTTCCGGTCGGTACGCCGCTGAGCGAGGTCGAACGACGCGTGATCCACGGCACGCTTCAGCACACGGCAGGCGACAAACAACTCGCGGCGCAACTGCTCGGAATCTCTGCACGAACGATCTATCGGAAGCTCGGCGCCGAAAAGGGAGACGAGGCGACCTGAGCACCCTGTCAGCCCGCTCATGTCAATTTGTCAATCGCGTCCTTCTAGGCGCGCCACGTTGTCGCAGGAACGAAGTCGCTAGCGTGCGCTGACCCACGAGATCATTGAACTTTTCGAGGATCAAATTCGGCACGGGCGTTGCTCTACTACAAACCGGTGGCACCTCGGCGCGAACAACGATTTTCGGTTGCGATTATTCTCGCAACGCTGGCCCTATGCGCTTTCTTCCTGGCGCAGGGTACGACGCGCGTTCTCGCGGCGGAGCTTCTCGACAAAGGCGCGAAGGAAGCAGCGCGGACAAGGGCCGGAATCGCCACCGCAAACCCAGAGTTTCTGCGCAGGCGCGACCCGAGTGTGATTCTGAAGCGCAACATCTTCGACTCGTCCCGCGGTGACCTCACGCTCGAGCCCCTCGCGGAAGGTACCCCGGGCCCGGCACCCGAGGGCGAGTGGGATCCGACGCAGCCGACACCGCAATGCAGCAGCAAGCTGCGGCTCGTCGGTTCGGTCGTGAGCCCCAACAATCCCGATTGGTCGTTCGCCGCGATCGTAGGGAACGAAGGCAAGACGATGCTCTACCGTAAGGGCTCCAACGTCGACGGCTCGTACGTCTTGGCCGTGCGTCCGTCAAGCGTGATCGTGCAACCCTCTGGCGGAGGCGCCTGTGAGCTCTCGATGTTTGGAGAAGAAGAAGCCGGCGCAAAGGCCCTATCGGTCAAGAGCGAAACTCGACCTAGCACGGCCTCGAACGATCGTAACGCCGGGCTCACCCCCGAGGAGCTCGGCGAAGGGATCGAAAAAATCAGCGACACGAAGTTCAACATTCAGCGGAGCCTCGTCGACAAGGTGCTAGCGAGTCAGGGAAGCATCATGAAGACGGCCCGTGTCATACCCCACGAAGAGAATGGGCGCGTCGTGGGCGTGAAGCTCTACGGCATTCGTCGAACCAGCTTGCTCGGCAAGCTCGGCATTCGCAACGGCGACATGCTTCGAACGATCAACGGCTTCGACATGACCAGTCCCGACACGGCTCTCGAAGCTTACTCGCGTTTGCGAACGGCAGACGCGCTCACCCTTGCCGTGAAGAGGCAGAACAAAGAAGTGACCATTGAATACAACATTCAATGAGGTGGCTGCAGGAAATCCAAGACGGAAAATCATCGTGAAGATACGAAAACAGCTTGTGTGCTTGGTCGTTGGAACGCTACTGCTCAGTACGGGACATAAAGCAGTAGCCCAAGAAGACGAAGCGAAACCAACAGTACCACCCCCGCCGGCTAGGGTTCCGAGTTTGCCGGTTCCACTTCGGTCTGCGCCAGAACCGAAAGCGACGCCACAGCCGAACCCGGCAGGTGAAGTCGATACGGTCGTGCAGGGGACCGAGGATCTGGAGCTGCCTCAGTTCGAGACCGGGGTCGAGTTCAAGGCAATGTCGCCGCGGACGAAGGTCACATTCAACCTCGAGGAGGCAGAGCTGCCCGATCTAGTTCGATTGATTTCGAACATGACGGGGCGACGCTTCATTCTGCCCAGCAAGCTTCGGACGATTAAGGCGACCGTGTTCGCCCCCACCAAGGTCACCGTCGCAGAAGCTTACCAGGCGTTCCTCTCAGTCCTCGAGGTCAACGGCTACACGGTCGTTCCCGCCGGCCGGTACCTGAAGATCGAGGAGCTGGGGGGGATCGAACGAACGACAATTCCGCTCTACCAGGACGGGAGTACCGTGCCTGTATCGGACCGCTTCGTCACGCGGATCCATCACCTCAAGCACGTCTCCGCGGAGGACGTCACAAGTCTGATCGCTCGGTTCGCATCCCGTGAGGGCAGTATCACCTCGTACGGGCCAACCAACATGCTCATCATGACGGACACGGCGTCGCAGATCCGTCGGATACTCAAGCTCATCGCAGCGGTCGACCTGCCAAGAAGTGGCGTGCAGATTTGGATCGAGCCGATTCACCATGCGAATGCCGGTGAGCTTGCGGCGCGGCTCTTGGAGATCTTCCCCGTAGACGCGCCGACCCGGGCTGCCGCCACCCCAAAGCGACCCACCAAGAAAGCGGCTGGTGTCCCGCCTTCAGTGGTTGGCGGCGCGGCGGAGTCCGCCATCCGCAACATCATTGCGGACGAGCGGACTAACTCGCTGATCATCATCGCAACCGAACGTGCGTACCTGCGCATCCTAGAGATGATTCGGCAGCTCGATATACCGCTCGAAGGCGAAGGACGCATTCACGTCCACTACGTGCAACACGGAGCTGCCGTAGACATCGCCGGGGCGCTGACCGCGCTGGTCGGCGCTGCCGGCTCTCGCCCTCGACCGACGAGCGGAACTGGCCGTGGCGCTCAGCAGCGGGCAGCGCCCGCACGAGTCGTGACGGGCTCATTGTTCGAGGGCGCCGTCGCTGTCACAGCATACGAGCCCTCAAACGCACTGATCATCACGGCGTCGCTTCACGACTACACCGCGCTCAAGCGCGTGATCGAACGGCTGGACGCACCGCGTAAGCAAGTGTTCATCGAGGCGGTCGTGATGGAGCTCGGCATAGAGCGAAGCTCGGAGTTAGGCTTCGCTTTTCATGGCGGCGCCGGTAACTTTCCGACCGACGGGTCTCTCTCGATCTTCGGGTTCAACTCGCCATCATCGATCGACATCACCCAGAACAACCTGACTGGCCTCGCTCTTGGGGTGCGAGGCCCGACGATCGAGAACTCGCAACAGTTGGTTGGTTTCTCGGTTCCAGGCTTCGGCGTCGTACTGACAGCACTCGCTTCGACCGGTGATGCCGACGTCCTCTCGACGCCGCACATCCTCGCCCTCGACAACACCGAAGCTGAGATCAGCGTTGGCGAAAACATTCCGCTTCAAACCAACGGCGTGGTGCCGGGCACCTTCGGTGGTCTCGGAGGCCTCGGCGCGCTAGGCGCCGCTACGCAGGGAGGTCAGGACCTCGGCGCTCTCGCCGGGTTGGGCGGTTTCGGCACCGTCGCCCGTCAGGACGTGGGCACGACGATTCGAGTCACTCCGCACATCAACGAGAACAACGAGATTCGCCTCGAGATCGAGGAAGAGATTTCCGAGCAAGGCGCAACTTCGGGCACCTTGGGCGTCGTCTCGATCAACCGTCGGACCGCGCGGACCGAGGTCATGGTTCAGGACCAGCAGACGATCGTCATCGGCGGCCTGATGCGTGACGCGATCCAAAACACGGAAGACAAGGTTCCCGTCCTCGGCGACATCCCGATTCTCGGCGCCTTGTTCCGAAGAACGAACAAGCAGAAGCGCAAGACCAACCTGTTGCTCATCCTGACGTGCTACATCATCCGGGACCCGGGCGACCTTCGCGAGATCTTCGAGCGCAAGATGCAGGAACGGCAGCAGATGATCGACCGCTATTTCGTCTTCGGCGAGGACAAGTTCACACCCCACATCGACTACTCGCGCACACGTGGCGTGGTCTCCGAAATCATCAACGAGATCGATATGGTCGAAGAGGAGATTCGGCTTGCTTTCGCTGCGGAGCTCGAACCGCCGCCCGATCACGTGCCACGCGCACCGATCGGCTCATACGTACCGACCGAGCCCCAGCTCGAGGAGGAGACCTTCGTGATTGGGCCGCACGGGGAAGAGACGATCGAAGAGATCGAGCTGAATGCGGAGCAGCCGACAGCGGCCGACCGACAGGAGGGCGGCAGCGCGCCACCGCCACCGGTCGTGGTCCCGGAGCCCGAAACCGAGGCCGACTCGGAGGGCACGGCAAAGGTAGAGGAACCGGCGGAGCAACCAGAGCCGGAGCCGGAGGAATCGTCGGAACCTAGCGAGGAGCCCGAGCCGGAGGAATCGTCGGAACCCGGCGAGGAGCCCGAGCAGGGGCCCGAGCCGGTCGCGCGCGAGGCGGAGGGCACGCAGGAATGAGCTCCGAGCAGCGCTATATTGGGGAGATCTTGGTGCGCCGCGGGGCGCTCGAGCCCGATAGGCTCGAAAGCGCGCTCGAAAGCGCTGCCGAGCGCGCGGTCGATCTCCGGGACTTCCTGGTCGCGACCCACATCGTCGACGACGGCCAGGTCGTGCGGGCGCTCGCCGACGAAGTGAGCATGGAGTTCATCGAAAAGATCGCGACAGACCAGATCCCCGAGGAGCTCATCGATACGGTTCCGATCAACTTCGCACGCCAGAACAGGGTCCTCCCGTTGAGCCAGTCCGACGACACCATTCGCGTGGCGGTTGCGAACCCACTCGATCCTTTTCCCGTCGACGATCTCCGAATTCTGCTGGGTAAGACCATCATCTCGGTTGCTGCATCGGAGGAGACGATCGACGACGCGATCAACCGGGTCTACGAGCGCAAGGACGAAACCGGACTGGCGGAGGCCAAAGAAGGGGAAGAAGTCGAGGAGCTCCGCGATTTGATCGACATGACCGACGAAGCGCCGGTCATTCGCTGGGTCAACAACTTGTTCTACACCGCGATCAAAGAGCGAGCTTCCGATATTCACATCGAGCCGACCGACGAAAAGGTCGTCGTGCGGTATCGCATCGACGGACGACTCGTCCCCAGAAAGGAAGCCAACCGAGGCTTCCTCGCGTCGATCGTCAGCCGCGTGAAGATTGAGGCCGGTCTCAACATCGCGGAAAAACGCCTTCCCCAGGACGGACGCATTACGAAAAAGATCGCCGGTAAAGTGATCGACGTTCGTGTTTCCACCGTGCCAACCGCCAAGGGCGAGCGAGTCGTGATGCGTCTTCTCGACAAAGAGCAGGTCCAGCTCGACCTGATCGATTTGGGCTTCGCGCGAGAAGAGCTCGACCAACTCGAGCACCTGATCGGAAGGCCGAACGGGATCATCTTGGTCACCGGCCCGACCGGCTCCGGTAAGACGACGACGCTGTATGGTTGCCTGAACAAGATCAATACGCCCGACAAGAACATCCTCACCGCCGAGGATCCGGTCGAGTACGAGCTCCGGGGGATCGGTCAGATGCAGGTCCAACCGAAGATCGGCCTGACCTTTGCGTCAGGCCTGAGGAGCTTCCTGCGACAAGACCCCGACGTCATCATGGTCGGCGAGATTCGCGATCGCGAGACGGCGGAGATCGCCATTCACGCGTCTCTTACGGGTCACCTCGTACTTTCCACGCTACACACCAACGATGCGCCAAGTGCGGTCACGCGCCTCGTCGACATGGGCGTGCAGCCCTACCAGATCTCCTCTTCGGTCATGGCGGTGCTTGCCCAACGACTCGTTCGGCAACTATGTGGCCTGTGCCGGGTTCCATACACGCCGACCCCCCAGGATCTTCTCGAGCTGGGGATCGACGCCTCCGAGGCTCAGAAGAAGCTCGGCGAGCTGAAAAAGGTGGCCGCAACGACCGTACTCGGCAGCACCGATCCCGCCACGCTCCCAGAGCCGACGAGCGCGGGTCTCAGTAACCTCAAGTTCTTCCACCCCGGCGGCTGCGACGCGTGCAGCGGCACCGGTTATCGAGGCCAGATCGGAATCTTCGAGCTGATGTTGATCGACGAGCCCGTGCGGCGGGAGATCCTGAACAGCAGCGATGCGAAGACCATCCAGCGGGTCGCGCAGCAACAGGGGATGCGTCCGCTGCGTGACGATGGCGCGCGCCAGGTCATCGCCGGAGTTACCAGCGTGGAAGAGGTGCTCGCAGCCACTCAAGCCGCCGAGGTGTAAGCGATGGCGGTGTATGCGTACAAAGGTTTCAGCGCGAGAGGCAAGGCGGTCAAGGGGGTTCGCGACGCGGACAGCGCCAAAGCGCTCCGCAACCTCCTCAAGCGTGACGGGGTCTTGGCCACCGAGATCCTCGAACAATCCGAGGCGGCCAAGAAGGCCTCACGCGACATCGACTTCCGGAGGCTGTTTCGCAGGGTTTCGACCTTGGATGTGGCCATCGCGACTAGGCAGCTCGCGGTCCTCTCGCGTTCGGGCGTACCGCTGGTCGAAGGGTTGAGCGCTCTCATCGACGAGCTCGATCATCCCGAGCTCAAAACGGCCTTCACTGATACTCGCAACCAAGTCAACGAGGGCGCGACGCTCGCCGACGCGCTAAAAGCACATCCGAAGATCTTCCCGACGCTCTACGTGAACATGGTCGCCGCCGGCGAGGCATCGGGCACACTCGAAGAGGTGCTTGCACGACTGGCTGAGTTCTTGGACGACCAAACGCGGCTACAAAGCAAGGTACGAGGCGCTCTCGCCTACCCGGCAGTCATGGCGGTCGTCGTGGTTCTGATCCTGTTTCTCATGATGGCCGTCGTCGTTCCGAAGGTCACCGCGATCTTCGAGAACTTCAACCAGTCGTTGCCCTGGTACACGAGCTTGCTGATTTGGGTCAGCGACGTGGTCAGCAACTACTGGTGGTTGCTCGGGGCCCTCCTCGGAGGCGGCATCTACTGGTTTCGGCGCTGGCGCAACACCGAGGAGGGCCGCAAGAAATGGGACATCTTCGTACTCGAAGTCCCCCTCTTTGGGCCCCTGATGACCATGGTCGCGGTAACCCGGTTTTCTCGAACCTTGGCGACCCTGCTCGC
>JAPUKT010000231.1 GCA_027295555.1 Deltaproteobacteria bacterium | reverse complement strand
GAATAGCGAGAGGGATGATTGAGGCCAACATGACCCGAGGTGTCATCGAAGCGGTGCTACCGAGGGCGCTTTACCGCGTGAGGCTTGACGACGGCGCAGAGATCACGGCGTCGCTCTCTTCGAGAGCCAGGCAGGTCACGGTGAAGCTCATAGCCGGAGACGGTGTGATGGTCGAACTATCCCCTTACGACCCGACGAGAGGACGAATCAAAGAGAGGCTGACATGAAGGTTCGACCAAGCGTCAGAAAGATTTGTGAGAAGTGCAAGATCGTGCGCCGCAAGGGCGTCGTGCGCGTCTTGTGTGAGAACCCCCGCCACAAGCAACGGCAAGGATAAACGAGCATGACACGTATCGCAGGCGTCGACCTTCCGGGTCGGAAACATACGGTGATTGCGCTGCAATACATCTACGGGATCGGTCCGCATCACGCGACGCAGATCTGCGAGATGACCCGCATTCCGGCGAACAAGCGCGCTGAGGATCTCGACGAGAACGACGTCAAGAAGATCCGCGAGTGCATCGATCAGAACTACAAGGTCGAGGGCGACCTTCGCCGCGAGGTGAACATGAACATCAAGCGGCTGATGGACCTTGGCTGCTACCGCGGGCTTCGTCACCGGCGCGGCCTGCCGTGTCGTGGTCAGCGGACCCACACCAACGCCCGCACACGCAAGGGTCCGAAGCGCGGCGCGATGGCCAGGAAGCGGTCTTAGAATGGCGAAAGCAAAAACCACCAAGGGCAAGAAGCGCAAGACGAAGAGGGTCGTCTCGAGCGGCATTGCGCACATTCAGTCCACCTTCAACAACACCATCGTGACCATCACGGATCTCCAGGGCGACGTCGTTTCGTGGTCGTCCGCCGGCACGCGGGGGTTCAAGGGCTCCCGAAAGAGCACGCCGTTTGCCGCCCAGCTTGCAGCCGAAGATGCGGCTCGCAAGGCGCAAGACGCAGGTATGAAGACCATCGCGATCTTCGTCAAAGGTCCTGGCTCAGGCCGTGAATCGGCACTGCGCGCATTTCAGAACGTCGGCATGCGGGTCACCCTGCTGCGCGATGTGACCCCGATCCCACACAATGGCTGTCGGCCGCCAAAGCGGCGGCGCGTCTAAAGGCTGCGGAGGCAACGAATGACGAGCCCGAATCTGGTTACGCGCAATTGGCGAGAGCTCATCCGACCGAGGAGTGTCCCGGTCGATCATGACAGCTTGAGTGACACCTATGGCAAGTTCGTGGTGGAACCGCTCGAGCGTGGTTTCGGCATCACATTGGGCAACTCGCTTCGCCGAGTGCTCCTTTCTTCGCTTCAGGGCGCCGCGATCACGGCTGTGAAGATCGACGGTGCGCTTCACGAGTTCACCTCGGTTCCGGACGTCGTCGAGGACGTCACCGAGATGGTGCTCAACTTCAAGGAAGTCGTGGTCCGCTCGTACACGGCGCGTACCCAGACCGTTCGCATTGAGGGGGAAGGCCCCGGAGTGGTGACTGCGGGTGACATCCAGACGGGTGACCAGATCGAGCTCCTCAACCCGGACCACAAGATCTGCACCTTGTCCAAGGGTGGCCGCTTCGCCGCCGAGCTCACCATCAACGTGGGCCATGGCTACGTGCCCGCGGACCGCAACAAGACGGCTGGCATTCCGATCGGCACGATTGCGATCGACTCTCTCTTCTCGCCGATACGCAAGGTAAACTACGCGGTGACCAACGCTCGTGTCGGGCAGATCACCGACTACGACAAGCTCACCCTCGAGGTCTGGACCAACGGAGCGGTGAGGCCGGCCGACGCCGTGGCGTACGCTGCGAAGATCCTCAAGGACCAGCTCACGATCTTCATCAACTTCGAAGAGCACGATGAGCCGGTCGAAGAGGAGAGTAGCGAAGAGCCGCTCAACGAGAACCTCTTCCGTTCGGTCGACGAGCTGGAGCTCTCGGTTCGCTCCGCCAACTGCCTGCAGAACGCCAGCATCAAGCTGATTGGCGAGCTCGTGCAGAAGAGCGAGGGTGAGATGCTCAAGACAAAGAACTTCGGGCGCAAGTCGCTCAAGGAAATCAAGGAAATCCTGGCTGACATGGGGCTTTCGCTCGGCATGCAGATCGACAACTGGTCGCAGATGCTCGAGCGCTGGAAGACCCAGCAGGCCAGCCAGTAGCGATTGGTCGCGGGTAGGTCGTCATGAGGCATCAAAAGGCAGGCAGGAAGTTCGGACGTAACACGAGCCATCGCCGGGCCATGTTCAGGAACCTGGCGGGGAATCTCGTTTTGCATGGGCAGATCAAGACGACCGACGCAAAGGCGAAAGAGCTTCGGCGCATCGCAGAGCGGCTGGTCACGAAGGCCGTCCGCCTCGGTGATGACCTCACCGTCGACGTGGCGAAGATCAAAGACGAGGAAGAGCAGCAGCGCATTCTCGCCCGACGCCTTCACGCCCGTCGCGAGGTGGCCCGCTTCCTTCCGAAGCAGCTCGCGAAGACCAATCCCGACGGCACCGTCGAGGAAGTGGACCTCATCCACAAGCTCTTCACCGATATCGCCCCGCGCTACATCGACCGCGCGAAGGAAAACAAGGGCGGCGGCTACACCCGCATCATCAAGGTCAACCACCGTCGCGGCGACAACGCCCCAATGTCCTTGATCGAGTTCCTCGCCTAGAACACGGCTCTGCGCTGACCGCGTCTACGCGGCGCTTACCTGCGGCTGCTCCTGCTCGACGGTTTCGACCTGCGGGTAGAACTGCTTGCAGTACCGACGGTACTCGGCGATCGGGCCGTCGCCTTCTACGAGCAGGGGCTTTTCGATGTAGCGTTTGGTGGACCAGATCGGGGCGTCTTGCGATACCTCGCGGTCCATGCCGATCGATGCGATCTCGCGGATCAGCAGCGGTAAGGGCGGGAACCCCCAATGCTTCACCGACATTCCCATACGCAGGTGGA
>JAPUKT010000230.1 GCA_027295555.1 Deltaproteobacteria bacterium | reverse complement strand
GCTAAGCTCCGCTCGTGTCTGCTCGGGCGCTCGTGATTGGCCTCGATGGGCTCGACCTCGGGGTGGTCGAGCAGTTCGGCGCCGAGTGCCTGCCCAATCTCTACGGCGTGATGAATCGCGGGGCTCATGCGGGTCTCGAGTCGGTACAGCCTCCGGCCACGTTGCCAAACTGGACGACCTTCTTGACCGGCCTCGACCCCGCGCAACACGGCGTCTTTGATTTTACGACGCGGTGTGGATACCAAGTGCGGTTCACCGCGGGTACAGCCCGCGAGGCACCCACGGTTTTTCAACGGCTCGACCGACTCGGGCTCCGCTGTGCCTGCTTGAGCTTTCCGGCGACCTGGCCACCCGAAGAGCTCGAGCGAGGGGTATTCGTCAGCGGATGGGATGCCCCGGTTGCCTTCGAGGCGGATCGTTCCTTCATGTGGCCCCCGTCCCTCTACGACGAAACGGTGGAGCGGTTCGGCACGCCGACCTTCGACGACGTCGATGAGTTTCGGACAGACGCGCCGGGTTGGATCGACTGTCTGCCCGACGCGTTGGTGCGGCGTGTCGCTCGGAAGGAACGATGGGCGCGGTGGTTGCTGGCACGCCAAGACTGGGATCTGTTTGCCGTTTACTTCGGCGAAAGCGACACGGCATCGCACTACCTTTGGGCTCACCACGACCCGAAATCGCCGAGAAGACCGAAGCACATCTCGAGTGACCAACGGGCGGGTCTGTTACGCGTGTACCAGGCGCTCGACGAGACTGTGGGTCGGTTGATCGAAGCGGCGGGCAGCCAAACCGAGGTGACACTGCTCAGCGACCACGGGTCGGGGGGTTCCTCCGACAAAGTCCTCTATTTGAATCGCCTGCTGGCCGAGCACGGGCTGCTGACATTCAAGGCCCGAAGCCAGCGCGGTGGAGCTCGGCTCAAAGAGCTTGCCCTGCGACGCTTTCCACCTCGCCTTCGCGAGCGCGTGTTTCGAATCGGAAACGCCTGGCTCCCGAGTCGGCTCGAATCCAATGTGCGCTTCGGCGCGATCGACATGGAGAACACGATCGCGTTCAGCGACGAGCTCAACTATTTCCCCGGCATCTACCTCAATATGGCCGGTCGTGAGCCGAAAGGAACGGTGCACCCGGACAAGAGGCACGAAACGATTCTGCGGATTCGCGCGGCGTTGCTCGAAGTCCGCGACCCGTGGACGGGTCGGCCGGTCTTTCGCGATGTCGTGCGCCGCCAGGAGCTCTTCGACGGCCCCTACCTCGAACGCGCGCCAGACCTGCTTCTTGATCTCCATCTCGACGACAACTACTCGTACAACTTGATGCCAAGCGCGAGCGCCCCCCCGGGGCGCGACCCGTGGCGCATCCTCACCGACCGGGAGAAGCTCGGCAAAAAGGGCCGGAGCCTCCCCGGCAGTCATCGCTCACATGGTTTCATGGCAATCGGCGGCCCGCGAGTTCGTTCGGTCGGGCGGATCGACGCACATATCGCAGACGTGACTGCGACACTCCTGGCGCGCCTGGGCGTCTCGGTGCCTTCTTCGTTCCAAGGACGCGTGTTGTGGGAAGCGCTCGAGGCATCGGACGCGGCCAAAGCGCTCCCCGACGCCGTCCCGCGCAAGTCTGGCGTCCGCGGAAACGAGGCAGCCGTCGAGGCTCGATTGCGCGCCCTGGGGTACGTCGAATGACCGTCCTTCACATCGCCTGCCTCCCCTTTCCGACCTATCAAGGGACGCAGGCCGCATTGAATTCGATGCTTCGAGCTTCCTCGGAGCTTGGCCGGCAGGCGCACCTTCTGACCTACGCACGGGGCGCATATGAGCTCGACGCACCCTACCCCATCCATCGCATCCCCGACTTCCCGAGGGTACGCTCGCTACGCTCCGGGCCGTCGTTGGGAAAGCTTGCGCTCGACGCGCGGTGCATCGTCGAGACCCGCCGGCTCTCACGACGGCTGAAGCCCGAAGCGATCGTCGCGCATCACATCGAAGCAGCCCTCGCCACGATCGCGGCTTGCGCCTGCCCCGTCTATTACGTCGCGCACACCTCCCTCGAACACGAGCTGCCGATCTATTTTCCACGGCTCCCCGAATCGCCGATCGCGACCATGGCCCGCTACTTCGAGGCGCGGGTGTGTCGACAGGCCGCTGGCGTAGCTGCCGTCGCTCCCTCGCTTTCGATGCTGCTCGGTGGGCGGACGACGTACCTGCCTGTGCCATGGCGCCAGTCCATCGGCGGCGCCCCGACCCCACGCGAAGCAAGACGGACGCTTGGGCTTCCAGTCGAAGGTCCCGTCTGCCTCTACGCGGGAAACCTCGATCGCTACCAGGGCTGGGAAGACCTGATCCCCGCGCTCGCCGCCCTGCGGGACCTGCATGCAGGCGCCCGGCTCCTGATCGCCACCGAGTCCGACCCTGCCCCGGCTCGCCTCCAAGCCACGCGGGCGGGGCTGGGCAGCGCTGTCCACTTCTGCCGATTAGCCGGTGAGCCAGCGCGTCGCCTGTCCCACGCCGCCGCCGATTTCACGTGGATCCCGCGCCGCACCGCGTGCGGTCTGCCGATCAAAATGCTCGATGCGTTCGCCCGCGGCCTTCCTGTGATCGCAATGAGGCGAGCCACCGCGGCCCTCCCGATCGACGCGGCGTGTCTTTGCGTGCCGGACCACGACCCACGGGCGCTTGCTGAAGCGGCTGACCGCCTGCTCGCGGACCACAGCCTCGTCGATCGCCTCCGATCCGCCGCCCTCGCCTATCTCGATCAGCACCACTCCGCCGCGGCGTTCGATGCCGCGATGGAACGGCTTCTAGGCGGGCCATCTAGAGCATCTCGCGTGCGCGATGCACTGCTTCGATCAGGCGGGGAGGCACACCCAGCGCGCTGAGCTCCTCGAGCGCACACCCTCGGTACGCGTCGTGCTCCGCCGACAGGACGACTTCCCCATCTTCGTGCTCTGCGCGAAACACGATCACAGTCATCGGCTCGCCACGCCGACGCGCTGCATACGTATCAACGGGCCGAGGTCGAACGCGCACGCCGAGGCCACTCTCTTCGAGCACTTCGCGTTCCGCGGCAGCAAGCGGATCCTCATCGGCTTCGACGCGTCCCGAGATCCCCTCCCAGAGACCTGCACCCGCGGCCTCGGTGGAAGCGCGTTGCATCGCCAACACATGATCACCACGGAACACTAAGACAGTCACCGCGACCCACTGTTTCGCTTCTTCAGTCACCGCCGAACCCTGCTGTCAATATAAAGGGAAATGACGCCTTTTTGTGGATCCGCGTCGAACGACCCAAGTACCATTTTCTCTCCAACTCGCGTTGGAAAACCAGCATGGTCGCGCACTTGGACGAACCGGTCTCATACGCAGAGAAACGCACGAATTCGGGTGTTCCGAACCTCCTGCTCGGGGGAGAGCTCGACATCGAGGTCCCCGCTCTCGCCGAGCTCACGGCTGCCACGACAGCCCTGGCGATCGGCGCAAGACGCAAAGTTCTTCTTCCACTGGCCTCCTCTGCGATCGAGTACGCACTGGTTCGGCGTGGGAACTCGGTGTTGGTGAGCTGTTACGGCACTGCCAGCGCCCCGGTCGTTTATCAGCTCGATCGCACGGTCTCGCTCAGGCTACTCTTGGACACTTGTGCACAGGCAATGCTCGAAACCGCAAGGCAGGAGCTCGACCCGACGGCTCGGCAGATCGCCATTCGGGTGGCCGAACGGGCGCTCGCCACCAAGCTTCTGCCCGATCCGGAAGGTTCGATAGCCGCGATCAATCAACGAGGCGGTGAGCTTGATGCTCCGCCTTCCGAAGTGCCGCTCGCATTCGGATACGAGGCGGCGATCTATCCGTCGTCATCTTCGTCCCAGAGCCGGTCGGCCCATGCCGATGTTCACGCCCTCTTGTTCGAAGGTCACCTCTGGGCGTTCATTCGCGGACGTCGCCTGTCGCTCGTGCAAGGGCCGATCATGCTCGCCGCGCATCGGATGGTGGTGGCGGTGCGTACCCTCGTCGATGACTGGGACAGCACCCGACCCACCCCCGTGCG
>JAPUKT010000023.1 GCA_027295555.1 Deltaproteobacteria bacterium | reverse complement strand
GTGCGATTTCCACGACTACCTCCGCGACCTCTCGCGCGGCGTTGATGTCACCGGCTCGCTGGTGCCTCTGCGCCAGCTCGACGAACGCGATTTCGATGGGGTTGGTTGACGCTCGAGCCGCATGCGCCTCGTACGTTTCGATGATCAAGGTCAGCGTCTCCGCCTCGAGCTGCCGGACGTCGGACGAAAGATCCATGCCCCTCGTCGCGCGCAGGATGGTGAGCGTTGCGGGGTGAAAGCTCGGAGAGCCCGGACATGGCTCCTCACCGATGATCTCGATCGCGACTCGCATCAAGTGGCAGTCGGCGCCCGTTTCGGTGCCGACGTGGAACGCGTAGAAGACATGGGCCACTTCGTGCGCCAGGAAATACGTCAACTCGTCGTTCGCCGAAACAGAGGGACGCCTGCGGATCACTACGTAAGGATCGGACGCCGCTGCCAACCCGGCTTCGGAGAACTCGTCGCGCGCGGTGAACCCGACAACCAGCGTCGAGTCCGACTCCAGCGGTATCGCAGCACGAAGTGCCGACCTGACTCGGTGCGCTCCTCCCTCGTAGGACCAGTCCCGGATGCGCGGATCCAGCTCGAAACGCAGTTGCAGCTCGGACTCGTACAGCTCGGAGACCCGACTGACGACTTCGCCGAGCATCTCGCGCAGTTGCTCGCCGAAGGCGTTCCGGAACTCCTCGTCAACCGCAGCCACGACCGTGATGGTGCGAATGTCGTGGGTTTCGGCAGACCACGAGCTCGCAACCGAAGCCGCAACGACGAGAAGTACGGCGATAGGTCGTTTGTGTCGCATCCCTTCCCGGGATTATAACCGAAGGGTCTACGACGTCACGAGAGCGTCAGCGCTGTCTGCCCTTGGCTAGCTGACCGCTACCTCGCAATCCTCCGGCGTCCCCGTCGAAGGCGACTCCTCGGGAGCCTCCTCCCGCCGATCGCCCACAACCTCGTCCGACAGCCACGACGCCCCACCGACGAGCACCTGCTGTGCCAGACGATAGCCGACCGCGTCGTGGTTCTTGCCAATGCCGCGGAAGTGATCGTTGATGCGCGACCAGGAGTCGCGGCAGAAGTGATCGACGAGTGGCAGGACCTCCTTGCGGTCGCGACTCTTCTTGTCGATCAAGTGCTGCGCGCGCGTGCATGAGGCGGTTATGGCGAAGAGCTCCGTGCCGATATCGACGAAGCGGCCGAGCAGGATCTGCTCGCGCTCGAGCTTGGGGCCGTAGCGCAGCATCGTGTGGAACATCCGACGGGCCAGCTTGCGGCTCGTCGAGCTAACGCGTCGTACCTGTCGCGCCAGCTCGGGCTCCATGCCGGAGGTGTCGGGTCCGCCGAGCGGCAACCACTGCTTCGGGTACCAGCCCACGTAAAAACCGGCCGCTTTCACCGCGGCCTTGAGTCGACGGCCGAACGGAAGGCGGCTGTTCACCACCTCGCCGGCAGCCTTCAGGTGCGGGTCCATCGCCTCGCGGGCCAGGAACAGGCGCATGATCTCACTCGAGCCTTCGAAGATCGTGTTGATGCGCATGTCGCGCATCGTGCGTTCGATCGGGTACGGGTACTCCCCGCGTTCCGCGAGCGACTGAGCTGTCTCGAAACCGCGTCCGCCGATCGTCTGCATCGTGTCGTAGGTGATCTCCCACGCGGCCTCCGACGCCAGCATCTTGCACATCGCCGCTTCGACCCGAATGTCGGTCTTCTTTCGATCGACCAGGGCCGAGGTCAGCTCAGTCATCGACTCCATCGCGAAGAGCATCGAGGACATCCGCGCAATCTTGTCGGCGATCGCCGCATGCTTCCCGATCGGGGAGCCCCACTGAACCCGTTCGTTGGCCCAGCGGCGGGTCATGTTCAGGCAACTGCGGGCGGCACCGACGCAGTTGGCGGGTAGCGACAGCCGTCCGGTGTTGAGCGTGGTCAGCGCGACGCGCAGCCCCTTGCCCTCACCGGCGATGATGTTCTCGTTCGGCACCACGACGTCCTTGAACTCCATCACCGCGTTGTACAGCGCCTTCAAGCCCATGAAGCGGCAGCGGTGGGTGACCTTGACGCCGGGCATTGCCGTTTCGACGATGAAACACGTGATCTGATTCACCGATCGGCCGCGGACCATCTTCGGCGGCGTCTTGGCCATGACCACCAGGAGCCCGGCCTTGGTTCCGTTGGTGCACCAGAGCTTCTTTCCGTTGATGACGAAGCCCTTGCCGTCCGGTGTCGGCTCGGCACTCGTCTCCATCCGCGCCGGGTCGGAGCCGACGCCTTCCTCGGTCAGGGCAAACGCGGAGACCTCGCCCCTGGCGCAGCGCGGCAGGAAGCGTTCCTTCTGCTCCTCGGTCCCGAACTGCAAGAGCGGCTGCGGCACGCCGATCGACTGGTGGGCCGAGAGCAACGCCGCCGTGCTCGCGCAGTGGCTGCCGGCAATCATCCCCGCCCGGGTGTAGTACTGCTGCGACAGACCCAACCCTCCGTACTTGCGAGGGATCTTGATTCCGAAGGCTCCCAGCTCGGCCAGGCCACGGAAGACCTCGTCCGGGATCTCTCCCGTGCGATCGATCTCGTTCGGGTCGACGTGCTCGCGCAGGTACGCTTTGAAATCGGAGAGGAAAGCCTCGCCCCGCTCGTCACGGTCGTCGGGAAGCTCCGGGTAGGGATAGATCAGGCTCCAGGGAAGCTGACCCATGAAGAGCGCGCCGGCGAAAGTCGGGTACTCCCAGTGGCCTTCCCGCGAAGCTTCGGCAAGCTCCAGCGCTTTCTTCTTCCCTTCCGACATCCCCGTGGTGTCGATGATCTCCTGGTTGGCCGCTTCCGGCGTCTCTTTGCTCATGACTTCCTCACTTCCTTCCGTTTTCACGATCCGACCGGTCTCCCCTCGTGCGAAACCGCGAGGTGGGCGCTGATCATGTTCAGAATCTCTTCTCGGCAGGCGTCCAGGTCGATCGCATCGGCGTCGTAAACCCACTGCAACATCACGCCGTCGATCGAGGCCTGGATCACCGAGGCCATCGTCTTCAAAGGGGCCGGTCTCAGCTCGCCGCTTTCCTGTCCGTTCTCGATGATTCGCGACAGGTAGCCCCGGCTCGGCAGGTAGGCTTCGGCATCGAACTCGTGGCGCTCGTCCGACGAGGTGCGGACGCCCCAGAGGGCGACGAGCGCGACGTAGTGACTGCGATTCGACTTCATGTAGTCGAAGTTGGCCTGGATGTAGGCCCGCAGCTTGTCCAGCGGTCGCTCACAAGAGTCGACGCGTTCCTTGATGAACTCCGCCGGCTCGCGCAACAACCGCGAAAGAATCGCTTCGACCAGCTCGCGCTTCCCCTCGAAGTGGTAGGAGATGACGCCCTTGCTGATCCCCGCGTCACGGGCGATCTCGGCCAGCGAGGTCTGCGAATAGCCCCGCGTCGCGATCGTCTGGATGGCCGTATCGACGATTTGCCGCCGACGGGCCGCTTCGATGAACGAGGGTTTTCCTTGTCCAGGCTGTCTAGAATTTGACCGCATGGTCAAAATATAGGCCCATCGACCAGATTCAGCAACGTGTTTTTGACCTGAATCGATGCAAGTCGTTGCAGTACAAAGTTTTACACGTTTGAGCAATTCAAGCCTGACATTGGCGCTCGTACTCCGATCTAGATAAAGGGGCAGATACCGGGTCTTTTTTGGGAGGTCACCATGGCCAAATGGAATCGATCTTTCGGCATCTACTTGAGAATGCTCAGGAAGCGACAGGGGCTCTCGCTCCAGGATGTCGCCTCGCTTTCCGAGGCTTTCGCGGAACCCCTGAACAAGAGCTACCTCTCCCGCTGCGAAAACGGCCTGCAGCGGATCGCCCTACCAAAGATCATCCCTCTGACCCGGATCTACAAGGTCTCGGCCGAGACGATGCTGGGCCAGATCGAGTGCGAGATGAAACGTGGTGGTTTCGCCGAGCCAGCGCGATAACCATGCGGCTTGCGGTCCGTATTCGCACGAAACCCCGGAAGTAGGGCTGCATATTGCTTGTGCCCCGGGCTTGGTGTAAATAGGTTTGGAACTGGTCGAACCGAGAGGTGGGGGTGCCGAACAACTGGAACAGAGCCTTTGGCCTCTACCTGCGAACCCTCAGGGAACGCAAGGGGCTCTCGCTCCATGACGTCGCCTCGCTCTCCCAGGCGTTCGTCGAGACCGTGAACAAGGGCTACCTCTCCCGCTGCGAGAACGGCCACCAGCGACTCGCGATGTCCAAGGTCATCCCCCTCAGCCGGATCTACAAGGTCTCGGCCGAGACGATGCTGGGCCAGATCGAGTGCGAGATGAAAC
>JAPUKT010000229.1 GCA_027295555.1 Deltaproteobacteria bacterium | reverse complement strand
GAGCACCATGCCGACGGGTATGCCCAGGAACACCTGAATGGCCTGCTCTCCAAGGAGGATTGCCGAGATGTCCCCACGTGTGAAGCCCAACACGCGAAGTGTGGCTAAGTCCCGACTCCGGACCGAAAGGCTCACACGGGCGTTGTTGTACACGACCGCGATGGCGATGGCCGTTGCGAAAAGCGTCAGGATCAACGTGACCACTTTCATGGTCTGGGCGGTCTGCTCCTCGAACTTTGCGAGCACGGTGCGCTTGCGAGAAATGCTCTGCACACGTGGGATATCGGTCAAGCGTGCCTGCAACTCGACTTCGTGCAGGGGGTCGACCCGCAGCAACGCGGTATTCGACGAGGGGCCCTCGCGAAGAATGCGGTGAAGCTCCTGCTTCCGCATGTATCCCTGAATTCCGAACGACTCCTCGACGGTACCCGTGACCCGCACTTGACGCGTGCTTCGGTCGCCTTCCTTGAGCTCGACTTCGATGAGGTCTCCCGGCTTGGCACCAAGGACATCGGCCAGCACGCTGGTGAGCAACACCCCCGTATGTGGCAAGTGCGCCGGCCGGGCGTCCACGTCGTAGAGGCGCCTCAGCTGCGAGTCGCCCGGGATCCCGATGAGAACCGTGTCACGCCATCTTGGACCGACCCGCATCCGCACAGGGGTTTGCCGCAAGCCCTCCACTCGTTCGACGCCAGGTAGGCTGCGAACGTAGCTCAAGCTCCCATCATCGATCTCGTCGGCAAAATTGACCGTAATGTCCTCCCGGAGCTTCTTGCCGAACTCCAGGTCGATAATCGGCTGCATCGCGTCCTCGCCGAAGCGGCCCAGGATCACGATGCTCAGCGCAAATGCGATTCCCAGCGCAGAGAGAAACGTCCGACCGGGGCGTCTCCAGATCTCGCGGAACACCATCATCGTGGTTTGCGCGACCCGTCCAATGACGGGAATCCGCTCGATGACCGACGCACGGTACCGCGTCGGCGACGGAGGGCGCATCGCTTCGGCGGGCGGGAGCTGCACGGCTCGGCGAACCGCGAAAGCGACCCCGACCACGGCTGCGACGAAGCTCGCCAAGATCGCGTTGAGGCTCACCGGAAGGTCCACGCGGCTGCGGATCATCGGAAGACGGAAGAACTGCGCGTACATGTCGAGCATCCCGTTGCCCATCCATGCACCGAGGGCCACGCCGAACGCCGATCCGATCAGCACGATGACACAAACCATTTTCAAGTAGTGCAACGCGATAATGCGGTTGCCGTACCCGAGCGCCTTGATGATCGCGATCTGCGCCCGCTGGATTGTCACCAACCTCGAAAAGACGACGTTCAACAGGAAGGCAGCGACCGCCAAGAAAACCCCGGGGAGGAAGATAACGAGGGTCTCGATTTGTTGTAGCTCGCCGGTCAGCATCAAATTCGACATCTGGTGCTCACGCGTGACGGCGCCGAGGCCTCCGTATGGTTTCAAGATGCTGTCGACCGCGCTCAACACCGCGTCTTCGCTCGCCCCTGGCTCGAGCCTCATCACCAAGTCGTTGAACGCGCCCTCCATTTGGAAGGCGGCAGCGACCCCGTCCCGGGCCATCCACAGAGGGCCGTATCGTTTGTCGTCCACGACGATCGTCCCCGGCTCGACCGCGAAGACGAACTCCGGTGACAGCGCCAACCCGACGACCACCAGATCGTGGAGCTTTCCATTCAGGATCGCCGGAAGCGTCGAGCCCGGCGTGAGACCGTGTGCTTTGGCGAAGGGCTCATAGACGAGCACCTCACTACTTCGTCCGGGTTCCGGAAGCCGGCCCGCCTTCAACAAAACGTCGTTCAGTGGCGGACGCCCATGCGTAGGAAGGGAGATGATCTCACCCCGTGCAGGCGTAATCAGGCCCTCCATCGGAAGCAGGATCTTCTGGGTAATTCGCGGATAGACCTTCGAGACGCCGGGCACGTCCGCAACGAGATCGGCCACCGAGTCCGGTGCCCGCTTCAGCGACGCGAAAACGTCAGCGAACCGGTAGTGGTCGTAATAGACTGCGCGAGACTGACCGAGTGCGTGCCAGGCAGTCTGCAGCGTGATGTAGGTGGCGACACCGACCCCGACCACCAATGCGATCGTAATCGCTTGCCCCCTCAAGCGAAGCAGATCGCGAAACAATTTTCGGTCGAGAAGATTCACCAGGTGAGGTCCTTGGGGGCGATTTTCGTTTCGTTCGTGTGTTCTCGATGAACTCTCCCGTCCGAGAGGGAGACGATCCGATCCGCCATCGATGCGATGGGGGCGTGGTGGGTAATGACGGCGGTCGTGGTCCCCAACGTGCGGTTCACCTGCTCGATCACCTCGAGCACTTTGATGCCTGTCATGAAGTCGAGTGCACCGGTCGGCTCGTCGCAAAGCAAAATATCGGGTTGCTTGGCGACGGCACGCGCGATCGCGACGCGTTGCTGCTCCCCGCCGGAGAGCTGCGAAGGAAAGTGATCCAGGCGCTCGGCAAGGCCAACTAGCTCGAGCGCGTCACGCGCATCGAGGGGCTTTTCGGCGATCTCGGTCACCAATGCGACGTTTTCGCGAGCGGTCAAGCTTGGGATCAGGTTGTAGAACTGAAACACGAAGCCCACATGGTCGCGCCGAAACTGCGTGAGCTCTCGGTCGCCCGCAGCGGCGATGTCGCGCCCCATGTACACCACTCGGCCCTCCGTCGGAACATCCAACCCACCCATGATGTTGAGCAACGTAGACTTCCCGCTGCCGGATGGCCCGAGTAGCACCATGAGCTCGCCCTGCCGCAGGCCGACGTTGACCCCACGCAACGCATGCACGTCTACGTCGCCCATGCGGTAGGTTTTCGTCACGTCGTGGGCGGCGAGCACGACTCCGTGTTCCTCGGACTCCGACATCGTGAGCTACGGTCTGTGACCTCCTCGGGACAGGCGGTGTTCTACGTACGCCTTGGTAGGATCGCGGTCAACTCTTGCGCTTCACCTCGGTGAAGGGGTATCACCACTCGTGGCCGCGAGTCGGCTCGGGAGGATCGCGATGCTCGTGGAGTCGGAGTTCCAGAACGCCACCCTCGGCCAACAGACGTGGCGATACCACGACTCCGGTCAAGGACGCGCGGTGGTGCTGATTCACGGGTTTCCCGACCTGCCTCATTCGTACGCCACCATCGCAAGCGCGCTCAACGACGCGGGCTACCGAACGATCCTCCCCTACCTTCGCGGCTATCACGCCGACACGATCGTGCCCGGGCGCCCCTATGATGCAGTGAGCATCGCCGAGGACGCCATCGGGCTGCTCGACGCCCTAGGATTGAGCTCGGCGGTGCTGGTGGGCCACGACTGGGGCGCGACGGTCGTCTGGGGCGCTGCGGCACTTGCGCCGGAACGCGTCGACGCGATCGTCCCCATCGCCATCCCGCATCCGGAGACACTCAAGCCCAAGAACGCGCTCGAGGCGCTCGGCGTGCTGGCTCTCGGGCGACACTTCGTGTTCTTCAAGACGCCTTGGGCTGACGCCGTGACGCGACGAAACGACTTCGCGTATATCGACACGCTCTACGGACGTTGGGCTCCTGATTGGAAAGGGCCGGAGCGCAACGCTGCCCTCGAGCGCATCAAGACAGCGTTTCGCGATCCCGCAGTGCTTGGAGGTTCGATCGACTACTACAGAGACCTCTCGACACGGATCGACCGCCGCTTGATCGGAAAGGTTCGAAGCCGCGGCTTGATGGTCGCCGGGGGGAACGACTTCGGCGGCCACATCGGTCCGTACAAGAAGTCGCAAGGGCTGCTCGAGGGCGGGGCGGAGCTTCTGGTCGTTCCCAACGCGGGCCATTGGCCGCACCGCGAGGAAGAGGCCCTCTTCATCGACCGCTTGCTCGGGTTTCTCGAAAAACTCCCGTAAAAACAGTGAATTGGGGGGTCTTGACGAAATTGGTTGACACCTTCAACTACTTGGTTGCATCCTTCAACCAATGGAGACTCTCATGGAAAACGACCAAGTACACGACGTCGTCAAGACCGGATACGCGGAGATCGCTCGCCGAGGCGGTGGGTGCTGCGGCAGCGCCGCTGCGAAGACGCACGCCGAAACCGCATCACGCATCGGCTACACGGAGAAAGACGCTACGGGTCCTGCCGCCGAGGCCAATCTCGGGCTCGGGTGTGGCAACCCGACAGCGCTTGCCAGCCTCAAACCCGGTGAAGTCGTCGTCGACCTCGGCTCCGGCGCGGGGTTCGACGCGCTCCTCTCCGCGGAGAAGCTCGGGCCACAAGGCCGTTTCATCGGTGTGGATATGACCTCCGAGATGCTCGAGCAGGCCCGAACGAACGCAGTGAACGCTGGATACGCGGGCACGGTGGAGTTTCGCGAAGGGTTCATCGAGAACCTCCCCGTGGCGTCGGACACGGTGAACGTCGTGATCTCGAACTGCGTGATCAACCTCAGCCCGGACAAACCCCAGGTGTTTCGCGAGGCCTATCGGGTTCTCAAGCCGGGCGGGCGACTCGCTGTCAGTGACATCTTGCTGAGTCAGCCATTGCCGCCAGATGTGGCAGACCTTGCCGCGAGTTGGATCGCGTGTGTGGGTGGCGCATCAACCGAAGAGGAGTACTTCGGTCACATTCGGGCCGCCGGTTTCGAAAACCTGGAGTACACCCGCGAGCCGGCAAGCGTCCTCCTGACCGCGGACCTGCAAGACCCGCTCTGGAAGGCGGCGGTCAAGCTCGTCGGCGAGGACCGCATCGAAGAGCTGTCTGGCACCGTATTCAGCTACGCGATCACCGCAAAGAAACCATGAACGACGTGATCGACGACGTCATCGCGTTTTGCCGGATGTTCTCGTTCTTCGAGCGCGAGGAGATCTGTTGCGGCACGGTCACGCCTGCGCAGTGCGTGCTGCTTCAGACCCTTCGGTCGGACGAGTGGGATGTCTCGAGCCTGGCGGCTCACACGCGCGTGACCAAGGGTGCGATGACTCGGCTCATCGATGGGCTCGAAAAGCGCGGCTGGGTCGGTCGAAAGCAAAGCACCAAAGACGGACGCCGATTCGTCGTTTCGCTCACGGCTGATGGAAAGAAAGAATCCATCCGACTCGCTCAGCTCACCGAAAAGAGCATCGCGACGATCCTCGGCCGCGTCCCCGAAAGTGAACGCGACCAAGTCATCCGAAGCCTTCACCTCCTCCGCCAAGCGGCAGAACGAACCCGCTCCCAACTAGACTGCTGTTAGTGTGCGGATAGGCGATAGCGTGGGGGCGGTGGGGCGGGACCAATTGACGGGCCGAAGGCCCGACCGGGATCAACCACGCCGCTCTAAATAACCCCTCGGAAAAGGGGACTGTCCCCTTTTAGTGGCTCGTTATGATTTTGAGTTGGCCGTCGGCGTGTTGGCGGCGGAGGACTTTCTTGTCGTATTTCCCGACGCTGGTCTTGGGAATTTCGGCGATGAAGGTCCAGCGCTCGGGGAGCCACCACTTGGCGACTTTGTCTTCGAGGTAGGCACGAAGGTCTTCCGGGCTGACCGTGCTGCCTTCTTTTCGAACGATGCACGCCAGCGGGCGCTCATCCCACTTGTCGTCGGGAACGCCCACGACGGCCGCCTCGACCACTTCCGGATGCGCAATGATCGTGTTCTCGAGCTCCACCGACGAAATCCATTCGCCTCCCGACTTGATCACGTCCTTGGCCCGATCGGTGATCTGCGCATACCCACGCTCGTCGATGAAACCGACGTCCCCGGTCCGCAGCCAACCATCGTGAAACCTCTCGTCATCCTCGACGCCGTAGTAGCTGCCGGTCACCCAGGGTCCGCGCGCCTCGATCTCGCCGACCGACTGCCCATCCCACGGAAGAGGGTCACCCTTGTCGTCGACGATCCGAAGCTCGAGCCCCGCCACGGCTCGCCCCGTACGACTTCGGTATTTCCACTGTTCCTCACCACTCACGCCCTTTGGCAGCGCCGCGATTGTCCCGAGTGGGCTCGTTTCGGTCATTCCCCAGAGCTGCAGAATCGTCACACCGTACCGCTCTTCGAAGGCGCGCATCAGCGATTCCGGAACGGCCGATCCGCCGCAGATCACCAAGCGGAACGAGGAAAGGTCGATGTCTTTCCCCTCGCCGTAGTTGAGGACGCCGGTCCAAATGCTCGGCACCGCCCCCGCCACCGTCGGCCGATTGCGCTCGATCATGCCGACCAATGGCTCGGGCTGGAGGAAGCGGGTCGGCTGGAGGAAGTCGGTCCCGACCCACCAGCCGGCATACGGAAGCCCCCAACAGTTCGCATGAAACATCGGCACGATCGTGAGGACCATGTCGTGTTCGTTGAGGCCCATGACCGCCCCCGACGTGATTCCATACGAATGTAGCACCGTCGATCGATGGCTGTAGACGACGCCTTTTGGGTCGCCGGTCGTTCCGCTGGTGTACGCCATCGAAGCAGGCGCGCGCTCATCGAGAACCGGCCAATCAACGCCCGGGGACTCGGAGGACAACAGCTCTTCGTATCGATGAAGGGTCGCCTTCGGCGCCTCTCGAAGCGGGGTGTCGTCTCCGCTACCGACGACGATGATGTGCTCGACGGTAGCCATTTCTTTGGCGACCTTCCCGAGCAGCGGAACCAAGTTGTCATCGACGATGATGATCTTGTCCTTCGCATGATTGATCACGAACGAGAGCTGCTCGGGAAAGAGCCGGATGTTGAGGGTATGCATCACGGCGCCCATCGAGGAGATCGCGAAATACGCCTCGAGGTGCTCTTGGCTGTTCCAGCAAAAGGTGCCTACGCGATCCTCTTGGCGAACCCCTAGCTTGGCGAGGGCCTTCGCAAGCTGCTCGGTGCGATCGCCGATCTCCGCGTAGGTGCCTATGCGGTCGCCACCCTCCTCTACCGTGATGACCCTGCTGTTCCCGTAGAGTCGCCGCCCATGCTCGAAGAGATCCGAGATAAGGAGCGGCCGATCCATCATCGTCGAAAAGCTCACGTGCGCCTCCTCGCGATAGTCGAGCCGTGCTCAGTTAGCCTGGAACCCAGCGTCTTTGTGGGCACCGTCGCAAAACGGCTTGTTCTTCGAATTCCCGCAACGGCAGAGCACGGCTTTGGTGCCCGACCAAGCTTTTCGGCCTGTGGCGGCGACGATGGCGAAGTTCCCACTGAGAAGGAGTGGCCCATTCGGCGCCCGACCCACTTTGAGTGTTCCGCCTTCGGACTCGAGGCCGTCGCCTTTTTCGCCCACTGCGCCGTAGTCTTTGAAGCCAGCCTCTTCGTGGCTGTTGTCACAGAACGGCTTGTTCTTGGACTGCCCGCACCGACAAAGTGCCGCCCTGAGCCGGACCCCGTCCATGTCCTCGGCCGCTCCGTCGATCTCGAGGTCGCCCCGCACGTAGAGAGGCCCGTTGTACACCACCCTCACGACGTTCTCCGAGTCCGCAACCTCGGCTGGTCCGCCGTCTTTTCGCGTGTAGCTCAACGCTCCGGAGGGACAGCGACGGATCACCTCTGCCACCTCCTCGGAACCGACGCGGTCTGGTTGGCACCATGGCTGGCGACCCCCAACGAAGAGATCGTTCTTCGCCCGACCACACTCGCCGATGTGAATGCACAGCTTGCCGTCCCACTGGACGTCGGCGTCAGCTCCTTCATAGGTGACCTTCTTGTCGCTCATGGTTCTCCTCTCGCACCAGCGCACCGCGCGCAGATGCAGACTCGGCCTTGCCCTTCTCGTGGGATCGCCTTCAGCACATCGGGGCTCATCGTCACCGACATGCACCAGCAGGACTCAGCCTCTTGCCCCGCGGCGATCGCGCACTGGTTGGTCCCGCTGCAAAGCGGGCACTTCGTCGTGTCGGTGAAGTCGGGCGAGGCAGTCACTTGATCTCTCCGAGGCGCTCCAGCTCTTCATACTGCTCTTGGTAGAGCTGGTCGATGTAGGTGTGCATCTCGTTGAGCCGAATCAATCGTTTTTGCGGGCTCGCTTCCTTTTCATTGGCGTCGCAGAGCTTGGCGAGATCCTTTACCGCTTCGAGGGAGGCGGTCGCACGGGTCGCAAAGACTGCGAGTAGCGCCGTCATGGCCAGGGCCGGGAGGGCAACCATGAGAAACCGCGACCACACGCCTTGGGGGGTCCGACGAATCATCCAGGGAGACAGGAGCACCAAAATCACCGCTGCCAAGCTCGCCAGGATCCAAGGCCCGTGGCGGTGCCACACGTGACGCCAGGCCCCCGCCTTGCTTTCCTTGCGCGCCTTCGTGCAGGGGTCCGACTCCTTGAGGTACTGAATCTCTTTCACGACCGCGTCCGCGAGCTCCTCGGCCAGCTCTGAATTGAGACTGACCTCCGAGAGGTCCACTGCTCGCGCCCTCGACCGCTTCTCGGGAGGTATCATCGAAAATCGGTTGACGTAGACGGTGCGCCCCGAATCTCCGACATAGGAATAGAAGACAGGCGCCTGCTGCGCGCTGGCGGCACCGGCAAAAATCAGGACTGCGAGGAGAAGAAGGACGCGCATGCCGAGAGGCGGGCTCTACTTGGTCACCCTGGAAAGCACGAACATGCCAACGCAAGCGCTGGCGAACGACCCCATGATGATACCGATCTTCGCGGCGACCAAGAGATCTCCAGAGAGGCCCAGCGAGGCGATGAAAAGCGCCATCGTGAATCCAATACCACCGAGAAAGGCCGCACCGCCGAGGATCGGCCAGGTGACGCCCTCGGGTCGCGCCGCCCAACCGAGCTTCACCGTCAGCCACGACGCGCCGAAGATTCCGATGGCCTTTCCGAAGAAGAGGCCCGATGCGACGGCAATCGCAATGGGTTCACCGATGACTTCGAGCTGGATGGGCACGCCCGCGTTGGCGAGCGCGAACACTGGCATGATGACGAAGCCCACCCAGGGGTGAAGCCCGATCTCCAGACGGAGTAGTGGTGACACGGCCTCTCTCGAGGCAAAGGAGAGATCCGCGACGAGGGCCCTCGCCTTGTCCATCGTGGTGTCATCTCTCCGGAGGGTCTCGTCGGTATGCCTCAGGAGGCCCATGAACGTCGCGCCGCCAAGCCACGGGTTGGCAGGCGTGAGCAGCCCGACGATGACCCCAGCGATCGTCGGGTGAACGCCCGACTTGAGCGTGCAGAGCCACACAAAAATCCCGACGATCAGATACACACCCACCGACCGCACACCCAGTTGGTTCATCGCAACGATCACCACCAACCCCGCAAACGCGCCCGCCAACCAAGCGCCGCTGATCGAAGACGTGTAGAAGATCGCAATGACCAGAACCGCCATGAGGTCATCCACGATGGCGAGCGAAAGCAAGAGAATCTTGAGCCCATGCGGGATCCGATTGCCGAGCAGCGCCATACAGCCGACGACGAACGCGATGTCGGTCGCCATTGGGACCGCCCACCCGGATTGCCCGGGCTCCCCATACTGGAGCGACAGGTAGATGGCGACGGGCGCGATCACGCCTCCAAGTGCCGCCGCCACGGGCAGCACGACCTTCTTAGGGTCGCTGAGCTCCCCCACGACGACCTCGCGTTTGATCTCGAGCCCGATCACGAAAAAGAAAATCGCCATTAAGCCATCGTTGATCCAGTGCGAAAGCGGGTACGACAGCTCGAAGTCGCCGATCGCGACGCGAACCTGCTGATGCCAGAAGTGCTGATAGGCGTCCGCGTAGGGTGAGTTGGCCGCGATCAAGGCGATGGCGGTGCAAATGAGCAGAAACACGCCGCTCGCCGACTCGACGTGCATGAAAGCCGCAAATGGACGCTGCAGCCGCTGAATCGGCCGGTCGGGAAGACGGGTGATTCTAGAGTACGAGAGGTTCGGATCGTCCATTGGGAACCGACTTATCGCGGAACGTGCTAGAAAACCAGAGCCCATGATGAGCGAGTCGACTGTCGCCTGGTTGTTTTTCGGCGCGAGCCTCATTGGGGCCGTATTCACCCTGAATGCCTTCATGCCGGTCCGCCGAGTTCCGGCACTGTTCCTTCCAAGCTTCTTTGGGTCGTGGCTCACGGCCGAGCTCGCGCTCCAACACATCGTCTGGCAGGCGTTGGTAACGGTGCTGTTCGTGGAGCTCGGTGCACTCTCGACGTGGCCCGGACTGGTGGGCCTCGGGATCACCGCAGCGTCGTGGCTCGGCCTGCTCGTCCTCTTTCACGACGGACGAAAAACGCGTGCCGCCTTCGACGAGGCGCTTGCGGACCTGGCCGAGCCGATCGATGCGAACCGCATGCCTCTATTGCAGGTCGCGCTGCCGTTCTTGTTTCGTCGTCGCGGGGTCCGCGTGATCCGAAACATCGTCTACCGTGAGGTCGCAGGCAAAACGCTGAAGCTCGACGTGGCCATGCCGATCGAGCCCGGAAAGAACCGGCCCGCGATCATGCAAATCCACGGCGGCGGATGGATCATCGGCGACAAGCGCGAGCAAGGGTGGCCACTCATCGGACACCTCGCTGCCAACGGTTGGGTCTGCTTCAACGTCAACTATCGCTTGAGCCCCGCGGCAACTTGGCCAGACCACCTCGAGGACCTCAAGTACGCGCTCA
>JAPUKT010000228.1 GCA_027295555.1 Deltaproteobacteria bacterium | reverse complement strand
CAGCACGGACGCTGGCGCTGATGCTGGGGCTGGCGCTGATGCTGGCGCTGGCGCTGTCACCTTCACTGCTCCGCGGCCTGCTGCCAGGCTGTCTTCAGCTCCGCCACAGTCCGGTACCGGGCTTCCTTGTCTCGATGCATGGCTCGGTGAACGACGTTTGCGACGGCCGTTGGGACCTCGATGAGGGCGTCGAGTGGGAGTCGGTCGCCCGCGTCGATCTTCATGAGAAGTCGGCCGACGTGTGAATCTTGAAATGGGTGCTGTCCGCTCAGGGCCTCGTAGAGCAACACGCCGAGGCCATATACGTCGATCCTCTCGTCGACATCCGCCTTTCCCGTCAGCACTTCGGGCGCCATGTAGGCCGGCGTGCCAGCTACTTCCCCGGTGGCGGTGAGCCGGTCGAGCCCCAGCACCTTCGACGCTCCGAAGTCGACGAGGCGGGGCACGGGACGCACCCAGAGGATGTTGGCCGGTTTGAGATCGCCGTGGAGGACGCCGTGGTCGTGTGCGGCACCCAGCGCGCCACAGAGCGCGGTCAACAAGAGGCTCGCCGACTCGAGATCGAGCGGAGCCTCGGTGAGCCGCTCGGCAAGGGTCTGGCCTTCGACAAACTCTGTGACGAGAAAGACCAAACCCGCTTCGGCGATCCCGAGGTCGAGGAGGCGAACGATCGATGGGTGGTCGAGGGCCTTGAGCACGGCGCCCTCTCGTCGGAAACGTCTGCGCATCGCTTCGTCCGCAAGGTATTCAGCCCGAAGCATTTTTACGGCCACCTGGCGGCCCTCTTGATCGTCCGTGGCCAGGTAGACATCCCCCATGGCGCCGCGAGCGACCTCCGAAACCAGCTCATAGCGGCCCGCTAACTTGGTTCCAATCCCGATCGGTTCTTGCCCGCTCATATGCGTGCAGACGATACCCCTCTTTCGCAAACTCTCCCAAACTGACGTAGGCTCGGCGCGCACCATGGCGACGCCCGATTTCGACGAAAGCTTGCAGAAGCTCTATGGGACGCCCCTCCCCACGGTCGTGGTCCGAAAGCTCCGAGGAGACGCCTCGACCCGCAGCTATTTGCGGGTCTTCGTGGAAGACGCCCCAAAAGGCCCATCGACCCTCATCGTGATGCAGCTGCCCGACGACGCGTTCGGGAGCGACGAGGGTGGAGCCCAACCGCACACCGAGAGGCTCCCGTTCCTGGAGGTCGGAGATCTGCTCCGCTCGAAGGGGATCCCCGTGCCGAAGATCTATGTGGAGCACCTCGAGCGGGGGCAAGTCCTGCTGGAAGATCTCGGCGACACGACGTTCGAGCAGCGATTGCTCGACACCCCAAAGCCGCAGTGGAAGGAGCCTTACGGCCAAGCAGTCGATCTACTCGTCGAGATTCACGAACGCTGTGATGACTTGCCGGCGAGCTCGATAGTGGCGCAACGGAAGTTCGATCGTGCGCTTCTCGAATGGGAGCTCGATCATTTTCGGCAATGGGGTCTCGAGGAATTGTTTGGAAGCCTCGAGCCCGCGCAGGCCAACGTGACGTCGAAGGTCTTCTCCGCAATCGTCGATGAAATAGAAGCGATGCCGTTTGGGTTTGTCCATCGCGACTACCAGTCGAGAAACCTTATGGTTAGCCCGGGAGGTGATCTCACGATCATCGACTTCCAAGACGCGCTCATCGGGCCACGGACGTACGACCTCGTCGCCCTACTCTGCGATTCGTACGTCTCGCTCGACATCGATTTACAAGAAGCGATGGTCGAGCGATACGCCGCAGCGCGTCGAATCGATGCTGACGAGGTTCGTCGGGAATTCTGGGTCGTGGCGCTGCATCGGAAGCTCAAGGACGCCGGGCGTTTCGTGTTCATCGATCGAAAACGCAACAACGCGGGCTTTTTACAGTGGTACCCCCCGAGCCTGGTGTACGTTGGGCGTGCCCTGGCCCAACTCCCGCGGTTCCAGGCGCTCGACAGCCTGCTCCGGTCGCAAATCCCGGGTTTTCCTGGCGCGGTCGCGAAACCGACATCCCTCATGGAATAGACCTGTGGGGCCTTGTGTTCACCCCATGAGCTGGCGGGTGTGAAGCCGCTTACCAATCTGTACGCGCTCCTCTTCCACTTTCCCACACCCCGGAACGCGGTTTCACCCCTCCAGCCTTCCTTCTGTTCGGCGTATCTTGCGACCGCCCGCCCGCGCGGTAGACTACTCAATCGGATTCGCTTCCATGAGGAATCTCTTCCCGGCACTCGCCGTCGTTACGATGCTCTTGTTGCCCGCATCTTCTGCAGATGCGGCCGACTGCTCGTGCGAGCGCTCGTTGTCGATCGAAACCTGCATCGAAACGATCGAAGCCCTGGATGAGCCGAGGCTGCCCCCGATGTGGTGCGAGCGCGGTGACGATCCCCGTTGCATGCCCGCCAGCACCCACAACGGCTCGTTCCACACGCTGATTCCACTGGCCACTGGTTGGAACCAAACACTCCGATGGACTGCGCCTCCCCGCACAGCATCACCCATGGTGATCTGGGTCGACGGAGAGTTGAGAAACGCACACTCGCGAAGAATCGAACGGCCGCCTCGCTAGTGCCGGCCGTCCTTGCGGGCGGTCTTCCGGCAATTGGTTTGTGGATTCTATTTTTTGGGTTTTTTCAATCGTCGCCGAATGGCGGCGGAAGGATAGAGAAATGAGTAAAGGTTCATCCATATTACTGGCTGCCGTAGTCGGCATCGCCTTTCTCGCCCTCGGCTGTTGGGGGAGCGAAAGCGCCGAGGTCGAGCCGGCAGATGTAGAAATCGCCGACGATGTCGAGCGATACAAGGTGCCCGTCACGGACGCGCAGCCTTCAAAGGGCCCTAAGGATGCCCTCATTACCATCGTCGAGTTCAGCGAGTTCCAATGCCCCTTTTGCGCGCGGGTGCTTTCGTCCGTGAAGGAAGTCACGGACACCTACGGGGATGACGTGCGCATCGTGTGGCGAAACCTCCCGCTAGGCTTCCACCAGAACGCGGATCCCGCAGCCCAGCTCGCCATGGAAGCGTACGCACAGGGCGGTAACGACAAGTTCTGGGAGGTGCACGACCTGATCTTCGAAAACCAAAAGGCTCTCAGCCGCGCAGATCTGGAGAACTACGCTCAGCAGGCGGGTCTCGACATGGACAAGGTCAAGAAGGCCCTGGACGAAAAGATTTACTCCAAGCAGATCCAGGAGGACAGCGCGCTGGCGGCCACCCTCGGGGCGCGCGGCACGCCCAACTTCTTCATCAACGGGCGCAACGTGCGTGGCGCAGTCCCCTTTGCATCGTTCAAGACGGTCATCGATCAAGAGCTCGCCACCGCGAAGAAGCTCCAGGAGCAGGGCGTCTCCAAAGAGCAGATGTACGTCACCATCACGAAGAACGGCTTGACGAAGGCTGCCCCGGCAAAGCCGCAACAGAAGCCGGGCCAGCCCGACCCGAACGCCGTGTACAAGGTCCCGCTAGAGGGCGATGAGCCACAGAAGGGGCCCGCCGACGCACTCGTCACGATCGTCGAGATCAGCGACTTCGAATGTCCGTTCTGCGGCCGGGTCGAGCCAACGCTCAAAGCGGTTCAGGACAAGTACGGGAAGGATGTCCGCGTGGTATGGATGAACAATCCGCTTCCCTTCCACAAGAACGCCAAGGCCGCGGCCAATGCCGCACTCGAAGCTCAGGCTCAAAAGGGCGACAAGGGCTTTTGGGCGATGCACGAGAAGCTCTTCGCCAATCAGCGAGAGCTCACCAAGGAGAACCTCGAGAAGTTCGCCAGAGAGCTCGGCCTCAACATGAAGAAGTTCAAGGCGGCCATCGAGGGCGACAAGTACGCCTCCACCATCCAGAAACAGCAGACGCTCTCCCAGAGCCTCGGAGCCCGTGGAACCCCCGCATTCTTCATCAACGGCCGCAACCTTCGAGGCGCTCAGCCGCTTCCGGCGTTCGAAGCAGTGATCGACGAAGAGCTGAAAAAGGCCAAGGCGCTCGTCGCCAAGGGAATCCCGAAGGCCAAGGTCTACGAAACGACCATCGCCAAGGGCGCAACCGCACTAAAGACTCAACCGGGGGCGGCCAAACCGGACGCGAACAAGGTGTACGACATTCCAAAGCCGAAGAGCGCTCCGACTAAGGGCTCCTCGAAGGCCAAGGTGGTTATCCAGGAGTTCAGTGACTTCCAGTGTCCGTTCTGCGGCCGCGTCAACCCGACCATAGCTCAGGTGATGGAGGAGTACGGCGACAAGGTTCAGATCATCTGGCGTAACTACCCGCTGCCCTTCCACAAGGATGCGCAACCTGCCGCACAGGCTGCGCTCGAAGTATACGAGCAGAAGGGCAACAAGGCCTTTTGGGCGTACCACGACATTCTTTTCGAGAACCAGAAGGCGCTTTCGCGAGCCAATCTCGAGAAGTACGCGGCGCAGCTGGGTGGCATCAACATGAAAGCCCTCCGCGCAGCGCTCGACTCGGAAAAGCACAAGGCCGCTGTGGACGCGGACATCCAAGCGGTCGCGAAGGCCGGCGCACGAATCGGCACGCCGTCGTTCTTCATCAACGGCAAGCTCGTACAGGGTGCGCAGCCGTACGCGGCGTTCAAGGCTGCAATCGACAAAGAGCTCAACAACTAAACAGCGTCAGATAGGTTTCGAGGCATTCTGTGAGGCGGTCTCGGTGGCGAGGAGCCCGCGGAGCCTACTTGAGGTAGGTGAGCAGGCACCGCAGACAGCGAGGCCGGATCGCGGGATGGATCGGAAGCTAGGTGATGCTGTTTAGCGTGATGGATCGGGGCGGGTCTCTACGTGGACCTGCCCCAGTCCTTTTGACATGGGCGGATCGGCACACTACATTCCGCCTCGCTGCTAAAAACCAAAGTGTTTTCGAGGTGTTGACGCATGGTCCCCGCTAAGGCGAAAGCTGCCACTGCCAAACGAACCAAGAAGAAGCCCACCGTCGAAGAGCTCTATTTCCGAAGTGACAGCGCATACCTCTGCCTGCTGTTGAACCGTCGGACGCGCTGCATTCGCGTGATCGACTTTCGGGCAGGTGCGCTTCCGGCCAAGCGTCTCTACATACAATCGGTCGCAACCCAAGAGAACGCCGAAAAGGTCATCACCCTGGTCGAAAAGGACGAGGTGTCTTCCTGGACGCGCGTAGGCTTCGTTCGCGAAGGTACGATCCCCGGTTTCTACAAGCGCAGCGATGGACACTTGTGCGGTTGTGTCATCGGCGACAAGACAGCTTCCGTCGAGGTGAGTGACGCTTCCGGGAAGTTGACTGAAAAGACGATCAACGCCGCAAAGAAGGCCGCAAAAGACCTTCCCGACAAGGTTCGTGGCGCGTCGGTCCGCAAGGCCACCGAAAAAGACGCACTTGCCGCGAGGGATGCGGCATGGCGTAAGAATCCTGCGCTCGGCTCCTTCGACATCTTTGGCCGCGACGCCAAGCGCATCTACTATGAGGCCAGCGTGAAGCGCAGCAAGGCCAATTTCCTCTCGGCCGAGTTCCAGGATTGCTTTGGTCACGCGTTG
>JAPUKT010000227.1 GCA_027295555.1 Deltaproteobacteria bacterium | reverse complement strand
GGGCCCCCGCCCTGTGCCGAGCCCCGCACTTGGCTCGCGAGCACGGGCTGGAAGCGCTACGGGCTCGTGCGAACCGATGAGGTGCCGGGAGGCTGAGCTTCGTGCGGGCCGCGGACCCCTGAGCGAGCGCTCCGATCGCAGCTTCCCTGGGACACAGACACGTAAACGATCGAAAGGATCCGAGAACTTGTGACTACTCGTCAGACGACTACGAGTACGAGACGCAACAGAATGCGGACTAGGCCCGCAGCTCGTCTGGGTCGCCCCCGAGCTCTACCCAAACGCGTTTCATATCCGGCGGAACCGGCGCCGCGAGCTCCATGAAACCCTCCCCGCACAGCTCGGGGAATCGGACTCGTGCGCAGTGCAGCATGACTCGCCGCGCCGTGACGACGCTTCCTCCACGGAGAACGACCCGCCGGTCTCCGCCGTACGCGTGATCGCCAAAGAGCGGAACACCCCCTTTGGCAGCATGCACGCGGATCTGATGGGTTCGACCCGTCGCCGGGGCTAGTCGCAGCAAGGCGGCGGAGGCGTTCTCGGCGGCAAGCTCACATCGCGTCAACGCGTCTCGCTCTCCTCTTCCAGGCCCAGCAACGCGTTGCTTTCGGTTGGAGGGATCGATCGAAATCGGCCAGCTCCACTCGCAGGCGGTGAACGAGACGTTGCGTGTCGTGATCCCGAGATAGGTGCGTGCGTAGTTGCCTGCGCGGCGCGCCTCGAGCAAGTGCCGATTCGCTCGCGAGGTCAGGGCAAACGTGACGAGCCCACTGACCGGCGCATCGAGGCGCGAGGTTGCGTGTGGGGTTGCATTTCGGGGAAGCTGAGCGGCCACCCAACGCACGAGGCAAGGCTGGGTTACATCTGGCGCGGTGGTGGGAAGTCCTGGCGGCTTGGCCACGACGAGGAGGTGATCGTCTTGATGGAGGATCTCGGGTTGCGCGGTGGCGCGCTCAGGCACCTAGGATCTCCACCGTTCCTGCATCACCATCGACGCGAATCCATTCGCCCTCTTGCAGAGCCTGTGTCGCGTTGGCTACGTTGACCACCGCGGGGACGGCGTACTCCCGGAGAATGATCGCCGCGTGGGACAGCGGCCCCCCAAGCTCGGTCACGACCCCCGCAGCAGCCAAGAACAAAGGCGCCCAGCCCGTGTCGGCTGCAGCAACCACCAGGATTTCCCCGGGCGTGAGCTCGGCTGCCTGAGACGGATCTCGGAGAATACGCGCCCTTCCCTCGGCGACCCCTCCACTTGCCGCAAGGCCGCGGAGGCGGCGCGACTTCGGGATCGATGCGGTGTCATCGGGCGGGAAGCCCACGAAAGTCGTCGGGGGATCGGGAAGTGCCCGATTGCGTTCGTACTCGAGCCGGCGACGCTGCACCCGAATTGCTACGCGCTCGTTATCGTCGTGGAGAACCCGCCGAAGCTCGGCGACCGAAAGAAAGAACGCGGCCTCCGGACCGGCCTCGGGCTCGCGAGCCTGGATTCGCCTCGAGCCCTCGAGGGCGACACGACGGAACATGCCTAGCACTTCCACGACGTCGCCACGCAGACGCTCTCGCATTCGGGTGAATCGTCGAACCGCATCGAGTAGCCGTCGTACCGCGAGTCGGAGCGCAAATGGAACGCTCTGCTCGACTTTCTCCTCCGCTTTCCGCCTCGTTCGAGCCAGTGCCTCCTCGCGTTGGTCGAGGTCGAGACTGCCGGCCAAATGCGAACGCAGCGCAGCAAACATGAGCGTTGGGTCTTCCGCCCATCTCGGCTCCGCGATCTCGGCCTCACGGATCCCTCGATGGCCGAACTCCTCGACGAATCGATGAAGGGCATCCCGTGTTGGGCCAGCAGGCAGACTGGTAACCGAGAGCTGGGAAAGGTCTCCCTCGCGGATGCGCTGGGCAGCGGCAGGGTCGCTCTTTGCGAGTTGTGCGATCCGCCAAAGCACAAAGCCGGGGCGCGCGCTATCCACGTCCTGGAGCCCCGAAAGCAAGTCTCGGTAGAGCCCACTGCTCTCATCTGGCGCAAACGTTCGCAAAATGCCGATCAGCACGAGCACCGCGGTGAGCAAGTTCGCGTAGGCGGTCAGCATGATGGAACCCGTCTCATCGAGAAGGTGCTCCACGTCGCTGAGCATCCGGTCGAGCCCACTCGGCTCGAGGAGCCTCGGGTCAACCGAGCTCATCCGGGCACGCTCCTCGGCAAAGTATTCCTCGAACTCGGTGATCCGTGCGTGCAGCCGGAAGTTCTCGCGCACGTAACGCGTGAGCGTTTGCGGCAACCGCAGGAGGAAGCCGGTCGAGCTACGATGGGCAACGACCTCGTCGAGCTCGGAGGCGTAGCGGCCGCCACCGAGCCGAACCAGGGTCGAGGGATGGATCCAAGGGATCTGGGACAAGATAGACGTGAACTCGGTCAGGTTGATGTAGATGCGCCCTCGAAAGTCACCGATCAGCTCTGCGTCACGCGGCACCGTACAGCCAAGCGCACCAAAAGCCCTTCGAAAACCGAGGTCGCTGAAATGACTCAACACGGACCAGGTAAACGGAGTCGCCACACCGGGAAGCGCCTCCCCGATGTTGGCGTTGCTCCACACGATCTTGCGCCTATCCCTGGCTTGCTCGCGACGCGAGCCTCTGCGCCCCCGTGTGTGTGGCACCACGATCGGCCGCGCCTGAAGAACGAACACCTGCTGACCGACAATCGCCCACTCGACGTCCCGATTTCCTCCAAAGTGCTCTTCGATACGGGTTGCAAGGTCGCGGAGATTGAGAAGCTGATGGTCGCTCAGCGCGGCTCGCTCACGCTCTGGCGGCGGCACTCGTACCTCGCGCACCCCACCGGACAGGTCGAGCAAAGTCTGCTGGGCCTTGCCTCCGATGACTTGGTCGCGGAGCTGTCCTGTCGCTTTGTCGACGCGATAGGTGTCGGGCGTCACCCGACCGTCCACGACCGATGACCCCAGCCCATACGCGGCGTTGATGACTACTTCGCTGGCATCGCCAGTGAGCGGATTGCACGTGAACAGCACGCCGGAGACTTCGGCGGGAACCATCGCTTGAATCACGACGCCCACGGAAACGGGCACATCTTCGCCGAGCGCGCGCAGATAAGAAAGGACGCGCGGCTGAAAGAGACTAGACCAGCACATCTTGATGCCATCGAGCACTTCGTCCTCGCGAACCAAGTTGAGATGGGTCGAGTGCATCCCGGCCGCCGACGCCCCCTCTTGGTCTTCATGCGTCGCCGAAGATCGCACTGCGAAACCCACTGCGCCTTCTTCTCTCATGGCTAGCAATGCGTCACTCACACTGCGCACGACATCTTGGGGCAGCTTTGCTTCGCGCGCCCGCTCGCGAATCGTACGCAATCGCGAATCCGTCACGTACGGTGTACGCAAAAGCGCACGCGGGCGATCTGCAACGTCGAGCACACTGGTGAAAAAAGAATCCGCTACCCACCCGGGCATGGCGTACGCGGCCGGAACCGGAAAACCAGCCCGCGCAAGCGCCGCGAGGCCCCGGGTCTTGCCCCCGTATCCAGCTGCCCTTCGAGGGACGACCAACTCGATTCGCTTGAGTACCCGCGGCATGCCCGGCCGGTTCTAGCGCACGCCTGCGCGGCTCGCATACCGGGGCGGTGGACGGAAGGAGCTCGCAGCGCTATGAAGGCGCCGTGGGCATGATGGACGACGATCATTTCCATGATCAATGCGGTGTCTTCGGGGTTTTCGGCGCAGAAGAAGCGTCGAATTTGGCCTACCTCGGGTTACACTCTCTACAGCATCGGGGACAGGAAGCGGCCGGCATCGTCTCGAGCAATGGCGAGCAGCTGTTTGTCCATCGCGGTATGGGCCTCGTCCAAGATGTCTTCACAGCCGACCGCATCGCGAAGCTCCCAGGTGCCAGCGCGATCGGCCACGTTCGTTACACCACCGCAGGCGGCAGTCACATCAAGAACGCGCAGCCTCTTGCCGTCGATTGCGGGCACGGTTCGATATCGGTGGCCCACAACGGTAACCTGACCAATGGGCTAGCCCTCCGCGACCAGCTCGAAAAGAGCGGCTCGATCTTCTCCTCGGACAGCGACACAGAGGTCTTGGTACACCTCATCGCCCGCTCGCAAAAGGAGACCATGGTCGACTGTGTTGCAGACGCGTTGCACCAGGTTGAAGGTGCGTACTCGCTCGTATTCCTCTCGCCCGAAGAGCTCATCACCGTGCGCGACCCCTACGGTTTTCGTCCACTGTGCCTGGGCAAGCTCAACGATGCGTATGTGGTGGCCTCGGAGCCGCCCGCATTCACGCTCATCGGGGCCCAGTTCATTCGTGATGTCGAGCCGGGCGAGATGATCGTCATCGACCAATGGGGCCTGAAGAGCCTGCGCCCGTTCCGCACGGATCCCGATCGTCGCCACATGTGCATTTTCGAATACGTGTACTTCGCGCGCCCGGACGCCACGTTCGACGGAATCAGCGTTTATGACGCCCGCAAGCGAATGGGACATGCCCTCGCGAAGGAACAACCGGTCCCTGCCGATGTGGTCGTTCCGATTCCAGATAGCGGCATGGCGGCCGCCATAGGCTATGCGGAGGCGTCAGGCCTCCCGTTCGAGCTCGGTTTGATTCGGAGTCACTACGTCGGCCGAACGTTCATCGAGCCGTCCCAGTCGATCCGCCACTTCGGCGTGAGACTGAAGCTCCACCCGGTCCAGAGCATTCTCGAGGGCAAGCGGGTCGTCGTCATCGATGATTCGATCGTGCGTGGCACGACGAGCCGCAAGATCGTGAAGATGATTCGCGACGCCGGCGCAAGCGAAGTACATCTGCGCATCAGCTCACCGCCAACGAGCTGGCCCTGCTTCTACGGGATCGACACCCCCACCCGCGAGGAGTTGATCGCAGCGCACCACAACGTCGAAGAGGTCACCGA
>JAPUKT010000226.1 GCA_027295555.1 Deltaproteobacteria bacterium | reverse complement strand
TTGCCGCAGCCATCGCCATGTACGAGGTCGCGGCAAAGCGCGGAGGAGCCTCGGATGAACACTGACAATCTCGCCCGCGATACGGACGAAGAGGTCGTCCGACGAATTCTGATTCTCACCGGTGGTGGTGATGCGCCCGGGCTCAATGCGGTCCTTCGGGCCTTCGTCAAGACGGCCACCGACCTAGGGCTCAAGGTCTTCGGTTCCGAGGACGGCTTCGCCGGGTTGATGGAGGAGCCCACGCGCGTCGTTCCACTCACGCGGGAAGACGTGCGGGGCATTCTCCCGAAGGGCGGCAGCATCTTGGGATGTTCGAACCGCGCCAACCCCTTCGCCTACGTGGAACGCGGCGCCGGTGGCACCGAGCGAACCGTGGACCTATCCGAACGCGTCAAGGCCAAGCTGCAAGAGCTCGAAATCGACATCTTGGTGCTCGTCGGCGGTGATGGGACGATGGACATCGGGATGCGTTTCGCGAAGATGGGCGTTTCCGTCGTCGGAATTCCAAAGACCATCGACAACGACCTCGCGGCAACCGATCTCACGTTTGGCTTGGATACAGCGGTGGGCACGGCCACCTGGGCGATCGATGCACTTCACTCCACGGCAGAAGCCCACGACCGGGTGATGATCCTCGAAGTGATGGGGCGAGACGCGGGTTGGATCGCGCTTCTTGCCGGGATCGCTGGCGGCGCGGATGTCATCCTCATCCCGGAAATCCACTACGACATCGACCGCATCGTCGACAAGATCGAAGCGCGCTCACCGACCGGGAACTCGTTCAGCATCGTCGTCGTTGGAGAGGGCGCAAAACCCATCGGAGGGACCGTATCCGACATCACCGCAAGTCACGAGAGCATCTCGCAGCGCCAGGACGGCCCAGGGGCACAGCTCGCTGCGCTGCTCGAAGCCCGCACCGACCACGAAATCCGCGTGACCGTTCTCGGGCACCTGCAGCGCAGTGGCTCGCCCTCCTCTTTCGACCGGATCCTCGGTACGCGGTTCGGCGTGCACGCAGCGTATCTCTGTTACAACGACAACACCGGTCAAGTCGTCGCACTCAAGGGACAGGACATCGTGTCCGTCCCGCTGGAAGCAGCGGTGGCGAACCTCAAGCGCGTCCCGCCCGACGGCGAGCTGGTGATGGTCGCGCGGACGATGGGAATCGAGCTGGGCGAGAAGTAGGATGTCACGTAGCGCCGCCGCCCTCATCATTGGCAACGAGATTCTGTCTGGGAAGATCGCAGACACGAACACTGCCTTTCTCGCTCGCGGCCTGTTCGAGCTGGGAATCGAGCTTCGGCGAGTCGTAGTGTGCGGAGACGAAGTCGACAGCATTCGCCTTGAGCTCGACGCTCTCCGCTCGACGCACGACCTCGTATTCACAAGCGGGGGAGTTGGCCCTACACACGACGATGTCACGATCGAAGGCGTAGCCGCCGCGTTCGGCCGACCCGTGGTTCGTTCTGCCGCGGTCGAGAAAGTCATTCGTCACTACTATGGGGATCGCGCGACGGAGGCGCATTTTCGTATGGCGAACATGCCCGAAGGCGCCGAGATGCTGCGCAGCGCGGAGGCTCCTTGGCCCACCGTCGTCATCGAGAACGTCTATGTGCTACCGGGAGTTCCGGAGATCTTCGAGCTCAAGTTCACTGACCTGCGAAAACGCCTCGACGAGGGCCACGAGTTCTACTCGCAGGCGGTCTACACACAAAGTGGTGAGGGAGACATCGCGAGCCTCCTCGAACGCATCGCGAGCGCGTTCCCGAGCGTCATGGTCGGGAGCTACGTGAAATGGCGAGCCGAGGACTACCGCACCAAGGTGACCTTCGACAGCGACGACCCGGAGGCCATTCAGCAAGCGGCGGACATGCTAGTCGAAGAGCTAGACCCAGCCCTGTTCGTGCGCAGAGAGTGAGTCGCTGACGCTGAACGCTGGCGCTGACGCTGTCGCTGTCGCTCACGCTGAACGCTGGCGCTGACGCTGCTACTTCACCCACCGAAGCTCTTGCTTCCCGGGGTCCGTCACTTTCCTCGGGTCCTCGGCAGGCTCCGGCTCTTCCTGCGCTCCTGGCTGCGCGCCAAACTCCTCGGAGCCTTCGGCGGGGTATAGCCGCACCGCGATCCTCGTTTCGATTCGCACCAGCTCCGGTTTGCCTTGGACATACGTGCTGATTCGCATCTGCGAACTCGATTCGGCTTCGGAGAACGGCGTGAAGAAGCCAAGTCTGACGACAGAGGAACCGATGATCGACGCTTGGTACGCCTCGAGTCGACCGCTTCCGATCGCTTGCGGCGGAGCACTTTGCCTGGCGGAAATCTGTAGCTTGAGGTTATTGCGGTCCATCTCCATCAAGTCGTATGTGACCGTCTGATCGACCCACACCCCGGAGAACTGCACCTTGCGTTCGACCTCCCAGCGCGCTCGCACCCCGAGGGGCTCCGCCGGGAAAGGCACAGTGAGCAACGCGGTGCGAATGTTGCCGAGCATCGAGCTGAGCCGAGGCGGTACGTCTTCGAGCCCGCGGAACTCGCCGCGTCGGATTTGCCCCTGCACGTCCATCTCGCTCCAGCCTTGCACGCGCAGCAGCGGCTCGAGCATCTTGTCGATCTGTTCACGGGCCGCGGGTTCCATTTGATCTGCCAGCTCAGAAAGACGGATCTGCGTGATTTGAATCGGATGACGAATGAAGCCTTCGGGAGTGGGCTGCGCGGGCCCCATCTTCACCTTGAGCTGCACCGGTGGCATGCCACCCTGCTGCCCTTGGCCGCCCGCTTCCATGGCGCGCAGCATGACGAGCTCGATATAGAGAACCTCGGTCTGCCCGGGCGGCACCTTGTACCGAAGCGGCACGCGCGGCGTCATCCCAGGGTCGAGCACTCGAACCGTGGGAAGGACGCGCCGCGGAGGTCCGGGGTCGACGACGGCCGTCTGAGGTTGATATTTGGAACGGCAAGAAACGGTCGCAACCAAAAGACATGCGACCCACACAATGCGAAGCATCAGTTCTACCTTTCACTCTCTGTGGCTAGCCGCAGGACCGAGCGCCGTGCGGACTGAATGGGCTCGGTTTTCTCGGGAGAAACCAGGGCAATATCGGCCTCTGAATCCGACTCGAGATCCGCTTCGAGCGCGATGGGCAAACCGAGGTCGACCAACGCATGTCCCTCTGCCCGCATCTCGTAGGTGCGTACGTGCATCTCGAGCTTGGGGTTGATGTCGGCGATTTGGGCAGGTGCGGACTGTTGCACCGTAATCCGAACGCGAAAGCGATCATCGATGCGATCGACGAGCTCATAGCGCGTGACTTGCGTCACACGCGCGCTCCAGATCCGAATCTGTCGTCGAACTTCCCAAACAGCACCCACCCCCACGGCCTCGACCGGAAGAGGAACGGTCGCAATCGCGGACCGGACGTTGCCCAGCATGATCGTGATGCGCGGGTTTATTCGCTCTTGGCCTTTCGCCCAGGGCACGTCCGAATCCATCACGATGCCGCGTTCGTTTAAGTCGAAACGACCGCGCATGTCGTTCAACGCCCGGACGCCCTCCCGCACCTCCTCGACGCGATCGATTTCGGTGCCTTCGGGCAGAATCGGGTACGCCCTCGAGATCCGAAGCACGTAACGGATGCGGTTGTCGGGGAGCGAGACCGTCGGCCCCGCGTGGAGCTCGAGCCTGACTCCGGGCAGAACGCCGAAGGTCTCTTGAACGTCTTCCGTGGTCACCGACGTCGTGCGTATCTCGAGAACGCTCTGAACCACGGTGTCTGGTGCGATCGCGTATCGCAGTATTTGGCGAGGCTCCTCCCCGGCTTCGATCAGCGATACCGAGAGCTCGGGTGGCGGCGGCGGCGTGGTCTTGTCCTTCTTGCAGCTACAAGTGGCTAGCAGGGCCACCAAGCAAGCTCCCACGAAGCAAGCGTCAAGAACGATTTTCTTCCGCGTCATTTTCGAGAAGTCCCCTATACTCCGGGCTCCCTTCTAGAGAGGAACCCTCCCCATGGCAAGCGGTTAGTACCACCCGCCGATGCCGAGGGAGACCGCCTGGTACTCGGCGGCAATGTCGAATGAGGGACCTGAAGCTACACGGGATGCACGCCGAGATCACCTGCGCAGGTCGATCCCGCCCTGGGTCGCGTCTTGAATCGCCCCTTGATCTTCCTCGCTCAGATTGCGCAACTGCTCCTTCTCTGCCTCGAGCGCCTCGAGGTCTTCCTGTGCCTCGTCGGCCTCCTCCCGGGTCGATTTCGCCTTCTCGCGGGCGGCCTTTAGCTCGGGGTCGACCTCCCCGGCGATGGCCTCGTCCTCGGCCTCTTGCTTGGCGCGCCTCTCTTCGGCCTCTTGCTCTTTCTTATGTTCTTGGATCTCCTGCTTCATGACGTCGGCGGTCTGGCCGATATCGCCGCCGATCGAGATGATGAAGATTCGCTCTTTGACCGGAACACGAATGAAGATCTGCTCGTTCTCGAACGCCTCGCTTCGAAAGTCGAGCCCCGTTCCGGTCCCTTTGCCGAACAGCGCCGTGATCCCCGCGGAAAGCCCACGCGCGTTCTTGTGGCCGCCGAC
>JAPUKT010000225.1 GCA_027295555.1 Deltaproteobacteria bacterium | reverse complement strand
GTCTTTGAGGAGCTTTTCGCGGGAGCCGTATTGATTGATCACACGCGTCAGCGCCGTCCGCAGGCCGGTAAGATGCGTGCCGCCGTCGCGATTGAAGACGTTGTTGGTGTAGGGGAAGATCGATTCGTTGTACGAGTCGCTCCACTGCATCGCGATCTCGACGTCGACACCCTCTTTCACGGCGTGGAGGTAGATTACGGCGTCGTGAAGAGGCGTCTTCTTTTGGTTCAACGTCTCGACGAACTCGCGGATGCCACCCTCGAATCTGTGCGTGATGCTCTTGCCCTCGCCGCGTTCGTCTTCGAGCGTGACTTCGAGGCCGGCGTTCAAGAACGAGATCTCGCGCAAGCGATTGTTCAGCACCTCGAAACTGAAGTCGGTCATGCTGAAGATCTCGGCATCGGGCTTGAACGTGACTTTGGTGCCGGTCTTCGTGCTCGTACCGATGGCCTTGAGCGGCGCCTTCGGAACCCCACGCTCGTACTCCTGGAACCAGAGCCTGCCCTCCCGGCGAATCTCCATCTTGAGCCACTCGCTCACGGCGTTAACCGCGCTAACGCCGACACCGTGGAGACCTGCGGACACCGAGTAGCTGTCGCTGTTGAACTTCCCGCCAGCGTGGAGCCGGGTCATCACGACTTCGGCGGCGCTCACGCCTTTCTCGTGCATGCCAACGGGAATCCCGCGGCCGTTATCGGTAACCGTGATCGAGCCTTCCGAATGGATGACGACTTGGACTTGGTTGCAATAGCTCGCGAGGTGCTCGTCGACCGCGTTGTCGACGGCCTCCCAAACCAAGTGATGTAGACCAGTACCATCGTGCGGGTCGCCGACGAACATCCCCGGGCGCTTCCGTACGGCTTCGAGTCCCTCGAGCACCTGGATGGCGCTTTGGTCGTAGCCAGACGCGGCGCCGGATGCTTCCGCGGTCGGTGGGTCGGCCATAGCGGTTTCTAGCCTCAAGAGGGGTCTAATGCAAGGCCCGATCGGGTCTCTAAGCCCTTGATCTGACAAATGAATTTCTGGCTCGTCCGGGCTCAGTCGCCGAGGACTCGCCGACGGGTCAATCGGACCGACAGCAGCGTGCACGGAACCAGGAAAAGCACGGTCGATCCAAGCAGCCCGATGAGGTGCGGACCGGGGTTTCCGAGGACCAAAAGACCCCGTGCAGCCTCCGCGAGCTGGTACACGGGATTGATTTGCCACAGCATGCGAAGCACCTCGTTCTGCGGCTCGATCGGGAAGAAAGTGTTGCTCACCAGGCTCAACGGCCAACCGATTAGGAACACCGGATAGTTCATGTGATCGATCGCAGGCACGATCGCAGTGAAGATCAGTGCGAACGACGCGAAGGCACAGCCTGCAATGAAGCCGAGAAAGGGCATGAACACGAGGAACGCGAGGTTGACGTCGACCACGCCGATCAAATCGAAGACGGCGATGACGGCGCTAACGATTGAGATGTTGACCATCCCGCGTACCGACGCCCAGAGGATCTCGCCCCAAACGACGCTCGGAAGCTCGACCTGAGTCGCCAAGATGCCGTCCCACGTCTTCTGGTAGAACATGCGAACGTAGGCGGCATAGAGCGCCTCGTAGTATGGCGTGCCGAACCCCGTGTACGCGATCAACCCGGCCGCGACGTAGGTTGCATAGTTGATGTGGACCCCGTGGTAGTCGAGGTCCTCGATGTAACCGCTGAAGCCGATGCCGAACGCGACGAAGAAGATTACGGGCTCCATGGCCGGCGGAATGACGGCGGTCCGCCAATTTCGAAGGAAAACGAGGGCGTTTCGCCTGAATACCGCCCACGACTGCCAATGCACCGCTGCGGTGAGGCTTTCGGCGGCGCTCATCGAATCCTCCGGTTTCGCCGGGCGAGAGCGATGAAGAAGTCATCGAGATTGGGGGGCCGAACCTGCCAGGTGGCGCCCTCGAACTCGGACGACAAGGCCACCAAGTCGTCCTTGCTAACCGGAATGCGGAGCTCGCCCAGCACGGTGGCCACCTGCTCGGCTCCGCGACTCTGAAGCCAGGTTTCGATCCGATCCCGCGCAGGCTCGTGGCGCGGAATGACGACAACGTGGTCGCCCAGGAGATCTCCGATGACGCGATGAGGCTCCCCGTGCGCAACGTCACGTCCCTCGTGAAGGACGAGGAGCTGGTCGCTCAAGCGCTCGGCCTCATCCATGTAGTGGGTCGTCAGAATGATCGCGAGACCCTCGGACCGCATGCTGTCGATGAGCTCCCATGCATCGAGTCGAGCGTTGGGATCCAAGCCGGTGGTGGGCTCGTCGAGGAAGAGCACGCTCGGGCGATGGACGATCGACCGTGCGATCAAGAGCCGCCGTACGAAACCGCCGGACAGCACATGAGGCGAGGCGTCGGCGTAGGGAGCCAGCCCGAAGCGCTCTAGCAGCTCGGCAACGCGGTGTTCGAGGTTCTCGACCCTCGGTCGAAAATAGCTCGCGTAGATGAAGAGGTTTTGAGCAACCGTAAAGTCGTAATCGAGCGAGTTCTCCTGTGTGCAGACGCCGATCATGCGCTTGACCTGGGAGCGATGCTTCGAAAACTCCTTCCCTGCATAGGAAATGGTGCCCTCCTCCGGTGACACGAAGCCGTAGAGCATCCGAAGCGTCGTCGTCTTTCCGGCGCCGTTCGGACCGAGAAGGCCGAGCACGGACCCAGAACGGCAATCGAGGTTCAGATGATCGACAACGACCCGACCTCCGTAGCTCTTGGTGAGGCCTCGCGCCTCAAGAATGGCTGGTGTCACCACGAAACCGCCTGGGAAGATGACGAAACATGAGGGAGCATCCTACAATGGCAATGCGATCGCGCACGTGAAAGCCGTGGCGACGCGGAGCAGCCATGGCCGACCCGAAGACAGGCGACGAAGCAACACCCCGACGCGGTGTAGGGCGCGTATTGGACAGCCGCTGGATGATGGCGGTGGCGGTCCTCGCGGTGCTGGTCGCCATCGCGTGGGCGCTCCTCGAACGAAACCCAGCGAGAAGGCAGGCCCGAGTGCCACCGAGCGACGGCCTCACAACGAAGGTGGAGCTGTTAGGGGTTCCACCGGGTGCCGAGGTGACGTTGGACGGCAGGAAAATCGAGAACACCGTGTTTGGCGTGACTCCTGGCGTGCGACATGCGCTCGAGGTGCGGGATCCGAGCGGCCGTGCTTGGCGCCAAGTCTTCCTCGCGGCCGGCTCGTTGTCGCTGGTCGTGGAGCTCCGAGACGACTTCGTCGAAGTCCCGGTTCAGCCAGCTACGGAGTGAGCGAGGCGCCTCCCTTCACGTCGTATCCGCGGAGCCGCGCATGCACCGAGATCTCACGATCCGATACGTTCGAACGCATCGTGGAATCGACGGCCACGGGACCGACGAACGGGCAATAGATGGTTCGGACTTCAAGATCGAGCTTGCCGCCGGTTTCGACGACCTCGAGGCAGCCACTGAAGCTTCCGGCTGGGGTTTCGATCGAGGCTTCGGTCGACACGAGGCGGCCGGTGCGGCCACCCCGCGCTGGCCAACTCGCCCCTTCTTCGAACGGTGCGCGAAAGAGCCATGCACCATCGGACACGACGTAAATGCCTTCTTCGCGAATGTCGTACCTCACGCTCCCTTGCCCGGTACGCACCGTTGCGATCGACCCGTGCACGGTCTCGACGCGCGTCACGGCAAGCGTGCTCGATGGCTCACCGGTGTTGACGTCGTACGACCACGCGTTGCCAGTACGCAGCGGATAGAGATCGACCGGTGCGATCACCAGAGGATCCGGCGTGATCGGTTTCGACGCTCCACAGCCCAACATTGCAACACACGCCGCGAGAAATACTGCTTTCACCCAGATCGTCATGTCAGGTGAGCCTAGCAGCTCTCATGTAGGCAGTCGGCGCATATTCGCGAACCCTGCACATCCTGTTAGGATGCAATGGTGGCCACGAAGACGACCATCTTGGTTCTCGACGACGACCCTTCAGTTCGCCATTTGTTGCAGGTGCTGCTCCAAAAAGAAGGCTACGCGGTGATCCCAGCCGGTGATGCGCCGTCGGCGTTGGCGCAGTGCGGAGTGCAACTTCCGGATCTCATGATCGTCGATCTGATGTTGCCCATCGAAGATGGCGAGATGTTTCTGCGCGAGTTCCGCCGTCGATGGAGGCACGTCGACGTCCCGGTCATCCTGTTGAGCGCAAGCACCGCTCGCAACGAAATCGCCCGCAATCTCAAGGTGGCTGCAACCCTCGGGAAGCCATTTTTTGCCGAGGATTTGCTGGAGCTCGTGGTTACCCACGCGCCTGCTGAGGAGCCTGCAGCCACCGGCTGAGGCTTAGGGCTCGAGCCCTTACGTCGTCTGAGCGAGCGTCCGGTGGTATGAGCCGCACCATGGATCAGGTGTACGCGGACGGGTTGTTCTCCGACGAAGTCGTCTTGATAACGGGCGGAGGGACCGGGATCGGTCTGGCCTCCGCGTCGGAAATGGGCCTTCTCGGGGCAAAGGTCGCGATCTGCGGGAGGCGGCCGGAGCCTCTTCGAAAGGCGGTGAACAGGCTCGGGTCCCAGGGTATCGAAGCCTTCGGCGCTCCCTGTGACATTCGCGAACCCGAGATGGTCGATACGTTCGTCGACGCAGTGGTCGAGCGTTTCGGTCGCATCGACGTCCTGGTCAACAACGCGGGCGGACAGTTTCCGACGACCGCCGAGGCGCTCTCGGCGAAGGGGTTTCAGGCGGTCGTCCGCAACAACTTGGTCGGTACCTGGGCGATGACCCACGCGGTGGCGAACAAAGCGATGATCCCGCAAAAGCGAGGCCGCATCGTGAACATCATCGCAAGTGTCGTTCGCGGCTTCCCCGGTATGGTCCATACCGGCGCCGCACGGGCGGGGGTCGACAACATGACCAAGACCCTCGCAGTCGAGTGGGCAATGCATGGCATCCGCAGCAACGCGGTGGCGCCCGGCGTGATCGTCACGAGCGGGACCAAGCAGTATCCCCCGGGGCTTCTCGACATCGCGGAGAAGGCCAACCCGCTCCATCGTCTCGGCACCGCCGAGGAAGTCTCCCACCTGATCACGTACCTGGCGTCACGGTACGCAGACTTCATCACCGGCCAGACGTTCTACATCGACGGTGGGGCGAGCATCTGGGGCGAACAATGGGTCGTGCCCGAGGACGTCCCGAAGTATCCACCCTACCCGGTTCCTAGGCGATAGTGTGGGGGCGGTGGGGCGGGACCCATTGACGGGCCGTAGGCCCGACCGGGAATTAACCACGCTGCCCAGGGCGGTGGGGCGGGACCCATTGACGGGCCATAGGCCCGACCGGAATCAACCACGCCCTCTAGGCCTGCTCTCCTTTCTTCTGGAACAAGCTGATCACGTAGGCGACGCCGACGCCGACGAAGTAGAGCAGCACCAACGGGACCAACATCATCACCATGGTGTAGACGTCTTGGGGCGTCAGCAGCATCGAGATGAAGGCCGCAACGATGATCCACCAGCGCGAGAACTGCAGCAGCTGCCGCCAGGTCACGATGCCCGCACCTGCCAGGAAGGCGACGATCACGGGCACCTCGAAGACGACGCCAAACGCCAGCAGCATCCTCCGGAAAAACGGCATGTAGTCTTTGACGAACAGTGTCGCGACGAGCGTTTCGTCGCTGAAGCCGAGCAAGACCGTGAACGCTTCCGGGAAAACGAGCTTGTACCCGAACACCGCTCCGCCCACGAAACACACGGTGGATGCGACGATGAACGGAACCGCTAGCGTCTTTTCCTTCTTGTAGAGGCCGGGAGAGATGAACATCCACAGCTGCCAGAAGATCCAGGGCGATGCCAACAAGACGCCCACGATGATCGAGTTCTTCATGTACATCATGAAGGCGTCGGCAGGTCCGGCGAAACGCAACACCGCCTCGCCCGGCAGGTCGAGCCTCTCCCACGCGGGTTTAAGCGGAGCGATCAAGAAGTCTTTGATCTCCTTCTTGAAGAACCAAGCGATCGCAACCGCGGGGACCAGGGCGAGGATGCTTCGAAGCAAGCGTGCTCGGAGATCGCCGAGGTGCTCGAAGAAGGTCATCTCCTGATCGTCTTCGGGGGCCGAGGGCGGTTCGGGAGCCGTCGCGGGGATGGGCTCGGTCATGGATGATTCGTTTTGGCAGACGCATCGGGATCGGGCGACGCCTCCGCTTCGGCCACCGGACTGGGCGTCGCAGGCTTTTGAAGCGCTTGAGTAGCGTCACTCGGTCGGGGCACTGGAGGCGGCGTCGAGGCTTGCGGCTTAGGCTGCGCTTGCGGCTCGGGCTGTCCCTGCTGCACCGGCACGGGCCGAGCCCGAGGAGGGACCGGCGGAGGGCGGAACGGATCGCCTTCTCGCATCAACTCGTCCAACCCGATGGCATCCTTGAACTCGCGGC
>JAPUKT010000224.1 GCA_027295555.1 Deltaproteobacteria bacterium | reverse complement strand
GGCGCGGCGCTCTCGACGAGCTCCCCGAGCCGCTCCGCTCGCAAACCGAAGAGGCCTACTTGGCCGCGTGCCGTGAAGTCGGGCAGCTGATGCTCGATGCGGGGAAGTATCGGGAAGGCTGGATGTACCTGCGGCCGACCGGTGACAAAGAGCCGGTCCGCGAAGCGCTCGGCCGGGCCATCCCCGACGACGAGAACACCGAAGAACTGATCGAAGTCGCCTTACACGAAGCCGTTTCTCCCCGCCGCGGCATCGCGTGGATGCTCGCGCACTACGGAACGTGCAATTCCATCACGACGTTTGAGGGTTTGGCGAGCAATCTCCCACGAGAAGACCAACAGGCGTGCGCCGCTGTGCTGGTCCGGCATCTGCACGACGAATTGATCGGCAACGTGCGCTCAAATATCGAGCAGCAAGAAGAATCACTCCCCCCAGACGAGGCGACCTTGACCGAGCTGGTCGTCGATCACCCGTGGCTCCTTCAGAACGAAAGCTACCACGTCGATACCTCGCATCTGGGCGCGACGGTGCGTTTCGCAAGGTTGCTCACCGATCCACAACTGCTCCGCTTAGCGCTCGCCCTGACCGAATACGGACTACGTTTGGCCAGGCTCCACCAGTTTCCTGGCGAGGAGCCATTTGTCGACGTCTACCCCAGCCACCGGCTGCTGTTCTCGGCTACGTTGGGCGAGCGCGTCGACGAGGCTGTGCGCTTTTTCGCCAAGAAGGCCCGGGAAGTCTCGGTCGAAGAACACGGGACCGGTGCCATCGAGGCCTATTTGGTGCTCTTGGTACGACTGGAGCGATATGAGGAAGCCCTAGAAGAGATGGGCCGACTGGTGCCGAGCGACGTGGCGTTGTCGTCGTACGCGCCGACGATGCTGGAGTTGGCGCGCGAATCGGGGGCTTGGGAACGTTATCTTGAACTCGCTCGCCAACGAGAAGACGCGGTCGGCTTTGCCGCTGGCTTAGTAGAGTCGCGCACGCGCGTCACTGAAGCGAGTTGATGACCGCCTTGACGTCATCGATCGTCAACTTGTCGGGATCGGCAGACATGATGAAGTAGCCGACACCTTTGTGTCCCTTGAAGGATCCGCTGGCGACGATCTGCTCCTCTTCGGTCTCCCGATTCTTGCCTTGAACGATCGTAAACTTCGTGGGCTCACCGCGAATGTTCCGCTCTAACGTTTCCGTCGTTTCGGCGTCGACCGCGTTGGGGTCGAGCTGAGGGTTGTTCGCTTGGGCCTGAAACTGAATCTGCCATTCGCGAGTGACTTGTTCGGGCGACTTGCCTTGCGTCATTTCTTCGCCGAATTCGGCCAGCATGATTGCCCCGGTTTCGTCCTCGGTCGCATAGATGACCATGTTGCCCAGATCACCCATAAAGGGAATCGACAACCGAAGGAGGAGCTGGGGCTCGTATTCGGGGGGGATGTCGATTTGGGCGATCTCGGTGGTCGCAGCGCGAATCTCGGCGGGTTCTTTCACGACCAAGTCGCGCGCGAACCGAGCTCCCATGAAGCCAAGGATTCCAGCGCCGCCACAGCAAAGCACCAAGACGCCGCCGCATCCGATGAGGATGCCCAACCATAGCTTCGAGCTACCCCCAGACTTTTTCGGCGGTTGCTCGATGGTAAACGTTTCGGCTCGAACCATTCTCGTGGTTCCTCTTCGAGGTGATCTTGCGGCGCTGCGTCTTGGCTGGCGGACCATCGTCCGCCACGGACCGTGCGGGCTTCAAGGCGACTCGCAGCCAGAATATTCGGCCGCGCCGAGCCCTGCGGACGGTCTCCGGAAGGGATCGTGCGAGCTTAATTCTGGGCGTTGACTTGCCAAGCGTCAATCGCGTGCATGAAATCGCACACGCGGTCTGGGTCGACGCTGCGCGTCGGATCTCCGTCTTGCTTTAGGGCGGTACCGATAATCAGGCCGTCGACGCGCGGAAGCATTTCGGCGAGCGTCTCGGCATTCGTTCCACTGCCGATGAAGACAGGCGTATTGCGCAACGCGGCGCGCACTCGCTGCAGATCTGCCACGCGCGGGATCTGCCCCGTGGCGGGGCCAGACACGATCAGCGCGCCGGCGCCGGCCCGGTGAACCAACTCAAAGGCCTCTTCTTCGATCGGCCGGTCGGCGAGCGGTGCGGAATGTTTGACGTCGACATCGGCCAGGATGTCGATGTGCTCCGCGTGGAGATTGCGTCGAGCGCGGAGCACATCGTGCGCCGAACCCTGAATTAACCCCTGGTCGGTCACTCGCGCTCCGGCGAGGACATTGACACGAATGAACGCCGCTCCGACCGCCGCCGCGATTGCCAGTCCGCTCATCGCGTCGTTGCGGAGGACGTTGATGCCCAGCGGAACGTCGAACGCGGCACGAACTTCGGTCGCCAGACGTGTCATGTGAGCGACCGTTTCGGGCGGCACGCGCCCAGGATAAAAGGGCGCGTCTCCGAAATTCTCCAAGAGCAGGGCGTGCAGGCCGCCCTCGACCAGTTTCTGCGCGTCACCAAGCACCGACTCGACGACGCCTGCCCAATCCCGGCCGAAGCGATGACTTCCGGGCAGCGGCGGTGCGTGCAACATGCCGATGATCGGTTTGAACTGCGGGCACCAGGCGACAGGGCAGTGTTTCGACATGACGGCTTCGCATGAGGAGATATCTGACCACGATGCCTGGTATACTCTGCCGTAGGGCACCCTGCTAGGGTGCCAGTCCAGCTGCAAGAGATCTGAACAGAGTCATGGCACCGACGTAATGGCAGAGATCGTGACTCGGCGTAGGTTGCCGCACTGGTATGTGCCAGGCACGGCGCACTTCGTGACGTATCGGCTCGTCGACACGTTGCCCGCTCGCGTCCGTGATGAGCTGAAGGCCTGGCAGGAGACGTGATGTCCGCACCAACGACCACTTCGGAGCGGTTTCTGCAGAGGCACGGCCTACGTTGTGCCTTGATCTGCGCATCCATATTCTCATCGACCCTCGACTCTTCGGCCGACGACGACATCTCCTTCAATCGCGACATCCGTCCGATCTTGGCCGAAAACTGCTTTCAATGTCACGGCCCAGACGCCAGGGCGCGCAAAGCTAAGCTGCGACTCGACACGCGTGCGGGCGCGACCGCGGATCGGAACGGCTTGGCGGCTGTTGTGCCGAGTGACGCCGACGGCAGTCTGTTGATCCAGCGGATCACGTCTGGCGAGGAAGCTTCGCGGATGCCGCCGGCGGAAACGGGCAAGGCATTGACGCCGCAGCAACAAGAGCTGCTGCGGCGCTGGATCGCCGCGGGGGCACAATTCGAGCGGCATTGGT
>JAPUKT010000223.1 GCA_027295555.1 Deltaproteobacteria bacterium | reverse complement strand
AATTCGCTTCAACTCATCGACGACACGCAACGTCGCGTAATTCGAGAGGTAGAGGGCATCGAAGCCCTCATCCTCGGAGGTAAGCGCGATGATCAGTACAATGCTGGTCGACTGCTTCTTCGTCGTCACGCCCTGGCGCTTCACTTCTTCGGGTAGGCGCGGCAGCGCGATCGCGACGCGATTCTGGACGAGGACCTGGGCCATGTCGAGGTTTGTGCCGACTTCGAATGTCACCGTGAGTGCGTATGAACCGTCGTTCGCCGAGGTCGACGACATGTAGATCATGCCCTCGACGCCGTTGACCTGTTGCTCGATCGGTGCCGCGACGGTTTTCGCGACCACCGAAGCATTCGCGCCGGGATAGGTGCAGGTGACCTTGACGGTCGGTGGCGTGATATCGGGGTATTGAGCGATGGGAAGCGACGGCAGGGCCACGACACCCGCGATGACGATCACTATCGCCAGGACGGTCGCCATGATCGGTCGCTCGATGAAGATCCGCGAGAACATCCCGCGCTATCGGCCTTCGTCCGAAGGGGGCATGGAGGGGGAAGGAGGCGAAGAAGGAATCGACGGTACAGTCGCGGCCTCCGTGCTCACGTCGCGTTCCAACGCGTTGGCGTCATCGAAAACTGCGGCGCCAGCTTTATCCGTCGCGGGTGAGGCGATCTGCGGGGGGAAGATCGGGCGCGGCTTCTCGGGCAGCGGGGTCGTCGACTTCTCCATCGCGACTTTCGCCCCCGGCCTCGCTCGCTGAAGGCCGTTGATGATTATCCAGTCATTCGCCGAGATCCCGTCCTCGACGACTCGAAGCGCATCTCGGCGCTCGGGTCCGACTCTCACGGAGCGCTGCTCGACGAGGCCGTCCTCCGAGACGACGAGCACGAAGCGACCATTCTGATCCGCGCCGAGTGCGCGCTCCGGAACGAGGAGCGCGTCCTTCTCTTCGCCGATCGGAATCTGCACCCGAACGAAAGTCCCGGGTACCAGGATCGTGTCGAGGCTGCCATGATTCGTGAGAATCCCGCGCACCTCGAAGGTGCCTGTGGCTGCATCGATCTGAAGCGCGCTGTAGTCGACCGTACCTATGTGGGGGTAGCCTTCGTCGTTCGCGCGACCCACGTACACCGGGGCCGGCGGGCGGTGTTCGTAATCGACGCCGAGCTTCTTGCGGCGCCGAGCACTCGTCTCTTGGATTGCGAGCACATCGCGTTCACTGATGTAGAAATAGACGTGGAGCGGCGAGTAGTCCACGATCTCCGTCAGCGCTGTCGCCTCGCCGGCGCCGACGAGATTTCCGATGTCGACGAGATTTCGCCCGACCCGGCCGGAGAGTGGCGCTTTGATATTTGCATACCCGACATCGAGTTCCGCGGAGCGTGCGTCGGCCTCGGCGAGCGCGAGTTTCGCCGCCGAGGTGTCGCGCCGGGCGCGAGCCTGGATGTACTTGATCTCGCTCGTCGTCTTGCGCTTGTAGAGGGTGCGTGTCCGCTCGAATTCGGTCTGGGCGAGGTCGAGTTCGGCCTGGCGGCTCGTCACGTTTGCGGTCGCTGCCTTCAGCGTGAGCTCGAAGGGCTCGGGGTCGATCACGAAGAGCAGAGCGCCCTGCTCCACGAAGTCACCGGGCTTGAAGTGCATGCTTTTGAGGAAACCCTCGACGCGCGCGCGAACGGTGACCGCTTGGGCCGCACGAGTCGTGCCCGTGTACTCGAGATATCGAACGACATCGGACTGCGCCGGTTGCGCTCCGGTCACCACTGGCGGCGGAGGCGGCGCGTACTCGTTGTCGCCACAGCCGGTGAGAATTACCGCCGCAGCCAGGAAGGCGGAGCCTCCAGACGTGATGCGCGACGAGAAGAACGTCGCCGTCGATTCCACGCGGTGACGAGTCGTTTCACCCCGACTGGATGTGGGTGCGATCGAAGGGGGCATGTAGGTCGGCATCGGCTTCACCATGGCGCTTTTCATCTCGGGTCTGGCCCTGGAGGGTGACGCCCTTGCTGCCGCCAAGGTGGTCGTGCTGGGCGCTTCGGCCGTCGCCGCCGCCATTGGCGCCCAACGAGGTCCCCAACGATATCGCACCCATCGCTTCCCCGGATAGTGCAATCCGAAGGGGAGAACGGGTTCCATTCCAGACGCCTGACGGGACCCGCGCCGCTATGATCGACCGCATGTCGATGCTTCGTCGAATCCGATTCCTCTGCCGTGCCGTCGCCTTCGGCGCGGCCTGGCTCGCGCTCGGCTGTGCCGGCTTCAAGCCGCAGCCCATGGATCAGATCGCCTTTCGGGAGCGGACCCAGAGCCGGGAGCGCGAGGGGCTGCGCGTCACGGTGTCGGTGCCCGATCGCGACGAGGCCCGTCGCATTTTCGGCGTCGATCTCGCCAAGAAGCACATCCAGCCCGTCTGGCTCGAGATCGAGAATCGGTCGGAGATCCCGTACGTGTTCATGAGGACGGCCCTCGATCCGGCCTACTTCTCGTCGCACGAGGCCGCCTACCGCTTCCATTTCGTTTTTCGGCCCGTCACCAATGCGAAGATGAACGAGCATTTCGACGATCAGGACATCGAACCCTTCGTGCCCCCGCTCGGCAAGACCTCGGGCTTCATCTTCAGCAACCTCAAGCTCGGCACCAAAGAGGTTCGGGTGGCGCTCTACGGTCCGAGACGCGTGCACATCTTCGAGTTCTACGTTGCCGTGCCCGGCTTTCGCGCCGACTGGCACGAGGTCGACTGGGAGGCGATCCGGGCGCAGGGAGAAGTGCACTACGACAGCGAGCCGGAGTTCCGGGCGGCGCTGAATGCGCTTCCATGCTGCACGACCCGGCAGACCGGCAGCGGCCAGGGAGACCCGCTCAACCTCGTCCTGATCGGCAGCCGCGAGGAGGTCGCCAACTCGCTCATCCGGGCCGGCTGGGACGAGACCGAGGTGCTCAGCTTCGCGTCGGGCTGGCGGACCTTCAAGGCGTTCTTCGGCGGCACCTACAAGTACTCGCCCATGAGCGCCCTCTACGTCGACGGACGGCCACAGGACGCCGGTTTCCAGAAGGCGCGCGACACGATTCACGAGCGCAACCACCTCCGGCTCTGGCTGTCCCCCATGCGCTTCCGGGGCAAGGAGGTCTGGGTCGGCACGATCACGCGC
>JAPUKT010000222.1 GCA_027295555.1 Deltaproteobacteria bacterium | reverse complement strand
GGGCGGCTGTAGCATACAGCCGAAGCGTCGTCCCCCTTCCCACGAGGGGTCATCTTGCCGTATATTCGCCCGTCCAAGGCGAACAACAATCCTGTAAGCATGAGGTGATGCCGTGGCGACAGACACGATTCCATATCGACTGATTCAGCAAGGTAAGGACAAGCCCCAAAACCCAGCCTATTACGTCCGTGAAGGCGGCACGTGGAAGGCGACGAACTGGGGGACCTACTCCGACCAGGTGACCCAGGCAGGTCGCGCGCTCATCGCTCTCGGCCTCGAGCCCGGCCAGACGGTCTGCATCCTCGGCTTCAACCGGCCCGAGTGGGTGATCATGGACGTCGCGGCCATGGGCGCGGGTGGAGCCCCCGCGGGTATCTACACGACCTGCTCACCCGGCGAGGTTTGCTACGTCGTCGCCCACGCCGAGGCGCCGCTCATCCTTTGCGAGGACGAAGGGCAGTGGAAGAAGGTCGAAGAAGAGCGCGCGAACATGCCGAACCTCAAGCATGTCGTAATGATGAAGGGCGCCCCCAACATCGCGAACGACATGGTGATGTCTTGGGAGGAGTTTCTCGCCAAGGGCGACGCGGTGGAGGACAAAGCGTACTTCGATCGCGTGGAAAGTCTCGATCCGAACGCGCTGGCGACCTTGATCTACACCTCCGGAACGACCGGTCCGCCGAAGGGCGTGATGCTCAGCCATCACAACCTCGCGTGGACGGCGGGTAAGGCGATCGACATCGTCGAAATGTCCCCTAATGATCGCTTGCTTTCGTACCTGCCGTTGTCGCACATCGCCGAGCAGATGTTCACGATTCACACCCCGATCACGACAGGCTCCCGCATCTATTTCGCAGAGTCGATCGAAGCGGTGCCAGAGAACCTCAAAGAAGTACAGCCGACAGTGTTCTTCGGGGTGCCCCGCATCTGGGAGAAGTTCCACGCTGGGATCGCGGCCAAGCTCAAAGGGGCTACCGGCGTGAAGGCCAAGCTCGTCCAATGGGCCATGAAGGTCGGCTGGGAGGCAAACAAGGCGCCCGGGCAGCCGAAGGGCCTTCAATATCAGCTAGCAGACAAGCTGATCTTCTCGAAGCTCAAGCCTGCAATCGGGATGGGGAGTGCGCGGGTTTGCGTATCGGGGGCTGCCCCGATCGCGCGCGAGGTGCTGGAGTTCTTCGCCCACTTGGACCTGGTGGTGCTTGAAGTTTACGGGCAGTCGGAAGACACGGGCCCAACGAGCTTCAATCTGCCCAACAGCTACCGCTTCGGCAGCGTGGGTCCGGTGCTCGACGGGGTAACCGTGAAGATCGCGGACGACGACGAGATTCTCGTGAAGGGTCCGAACGTCTTCTTGGGCTACTACAAGGACCCCGAAGCGACCAACGCGACCCTGATCGACGGGTGGCTCTACTCGGGTGACCTCGGCTCTTTCGACAAGGACGGCTTCCTCAACATCACGGGCCGCAAGAAAGACATCATCATCACCGCGGGCGGCAAGAACATCACCCCGAAGAACCTCGAGGGCGCCATCAAGAACCACGAGCTCGTCGACGAGGCCGTGGTGATTGGCGACCGACGCAAGTATCTCACGGCCTTGGTCACCATCGACCCGGAGGCAGGGCCCGCGTGGGCCGAGGCCAACGGCGAGGACGCGAGCGCACTCCACAAGAGTGCCAAGCTGCGCGCCAGCATTCAGGCGCACATCGACGAGATGAACAAGCACTTCGCGCGTGTGGAGCAGATCAAGAAGTTCACGATCCTGCATCGCAACCTCACCATCGACGACGGCGAGCTGACACCGACCCTCAAGGTGAAGCGTGCGAAGGTCAACGACCACTTCGCGGACGACATCGAAAGGATGTACGCCGAGGACGAAAGGCAAGCACAGCCGCAGGCGCGGGCCTGAGAGGGGCTAACCGATGACGGTGACTGTGATCCGTCGTCGGTGGCCGCGGTGCCGGTGCTCCCAGAGGAACACGCCCTGCCAGGTGCCGAGGGCGCAGCGGCCACCTGCCACCGGGATGCTCAGCGATGTTTGGGTGAGCGCCGTTCGGACGTGCGAGGGCATGTCGTCTGGCCCCTCGGCGGTGTGGATGAAGAGCGGGTCCCCGTCGGGAACCAGACGCGCGAGGAAAGCATCGAGGTCTCGCTGAACGTCGGGATCGGCGTTCTCGTTGACGATCAGCGAGGCGCTCGTGTGGTGTACGAACACCGTGCACAAGCCCTCGGCGATGCCGGCAGCGACAACGGCGTCCTGGACGCGGTGGGTAATCTCCACGGTGCCTCGCCCTCGCGTGTCGACGGTGAACGTGTCGGAATGCACGCTCACGACTCGGTCACCCTCATCCACATCGCGGCCTGATCGCCTTGGTAGACCACGGTATCGCCCTGCGTGAAGCGAAACTCGTAGCGGCCGAACACGCGATCACTCGATTGTCGAATCTTGGTAGCCCTGACTTCCACGTCGAGGGGCGGGCCAATCGTGGCGAGCGCCGAGAAGCGGGCATCGTAGATGCGGCCGCCGTACCCGATCCAGCCATCGGCATGCCGAAGACCCAACACGAAGTAGGTGTGCATGAAGCCAAGGATGCCGGTCAAGTGAACCATGAATCCGCCGCTCACGTGCCGCGGGTGCCGAACGGGGTGGGCGCGTTGATCGCGGGTAAACGGAAGGTCCGGGTGCGTGGGCATCCGCGCCCGTACGAGATTGGACTCCTTGTCGATCTCGATGATTTCGTCGATGCAGATCGCGTCGGGCCCGTACGGGCAGTCGGCTACAAACTTCGGATCTAGCGCCATGCTCACACTCCTTCGGCGTCCGCGCCCCAGATCACTTTGTGGGTTTGGATCTGGACGCGAACTGGCATTCTGTCTTCGAGGACCCACCGCACGAGGTCCTTCGGGTCGAGCTCGCCCCAAACACAGCTCAACAGCACGGTGTTCACGCGGTCGGCAAGCCGGTGCTCTTCGATGACTTGCTTGGCCCACTCGTAATCAACGCGATCCGCCAACACGAGCTTCACCTCGTCGCCCTTGGTCAGGAGCTCGACGTTCGCCCAGCGGTTCCTCGCCGATTCCTCGCTCCCCGGCGCCTTGAAGTCGACGATGCGGTGGACCCGGGGGTCCACCTCGGAGATGTCTCGTTCGCCGCTGGTTTCGAGAAGCACCGTGCGGCCCGCGTCGCAGAGCTCGGCGAGCAGCGGGATCGCCCCGGCTTGGAGAAGCGGCTCGCCACCGGTCACCTCGACGAGCGGGGTCCCAAACGAAAGCGCCTTGTCGATCACGTCCGCCCGGCGCATCTCGTGGCCTCCTTCGAAGGCTTGAGGCGTGTCGCACCATCGGCAGCGGAGATTGCAACGCGACAACCGAACGAAGGCGCACGGCAACCCCGCGAAAGTCGACTCGCCTTGAATCGACTCGTAGATTTCGTGGACCTCTAAGTGCTCGATGTCTCTCATGACTACCGTGGGTTGCGATCGATCAAGATGAGCATTTCGCCCTTTTCCGCGGCACGGTCCGTTACCTCGACGATCAGATCCCACAAACCGAGCGAAGCAGCCACCTCAAGCGTCCGATTGCGTCGCTTGACGCACCGGGCACCATCTTCGCCGACCCGTATCCAAAATACGCGCGGCTGAAATCCATCGAGGTCGAACGCAGACACCCGAAGGCGCGTGGGCTCTTCCACCGCGATCGGCACCCGATACGTCCACGCCCCAGGCCTGAGCCTCCCACACCCAGCCGGAAGCTCCCCCACCCCCAAAGCAGGCTTGTCGACCACGACGGAAAACGGAAGGTCCCCGAGGGCCACTGGCGCTGGCACTGTCGCTGACGCTGGCACTGACGCTGGCGCTGGCACTGACGCTGGCGCTGACGCTAGCGCTGACGCCGACGCCGCGACTACCCGTCTCAGCGCGTCCAGCATCTCCAGTGTCAGCAAGTTCCGCACATTGTTCCCGTACCGCAGCCCCTTCTCCGTCAGCTGACACGCCGCGCGCATCCCGCCGTGCCCCAGGACGTTCGGGTGCACTCCGTCGCGGGCGAGGCCTTGGCGCCGGAGCTGGCTCATCGCCCCGTGGTAGTCGATGTAAGGAAGCTGCCAGTGGGTCGCGACGGCCTTTGTAATCGCGTTGAACCGCTGTACCCAACGGTCCTTGGTCTTGTTTCGGCGAGGGGACCCAGAGCCAAGCACGGGCACGACGCCCATCTCCTCGAGCTCCTCGACCAAGTACACGAGTCGCCGCGCGTAGATTCGCTCGTTTCGGTTCTGCGCGTCGTTGCTGCCGAAGAGCACGAGCGCCCAACGCGCATCGGCTGCCTGAATCTCCTCACGAAAGTGTGCTGGACGGCCACCGAGCACGTACCGAAGGTTCCAACTCACCCCTGCCGCGCGGCTCTGTCGATTGAACGAGTTGCGACGCCCCGTATCGAAATAGTCGATAGTCTCTCGCAGCTCCGTGCGGTCACCGAGATCGACGTAGGGGGTGGCAAGGCAATGGAGGAACGCTTTGCTCACCACACTCGAACCGCCCATCTTCGCAAACGCGTCGTCGCGGAGATCGGGGTTTCGCGAGTGAATCGCCGAAATGTTCGCCTCGACGGCGGGGCCGAGCTCTACCGACTCGGCCTCAGCGTTCGTCGATAGGAGAGCGGCCAAAAGCGCGAGGGCAACCGGCCGCGTCATTGCAGAGCACTCGCCGGGATGAAATAGAGTCGACTCGGCTCACGAACGACGCCGTGGTATTGGTTGTCGGTCAACAGGACGGCCGAGCCATCGTCGCCCCAAACGAGCCCCTCGAAATTCGGAAGAGGCTTGATGAGCCTCGATAGGTCGGCGACCACTCTCGGCTCGATCCATGCGCTCTTCGAACCTGTTGGCACATCGAAACGGAGCAAGCGAGAGACCCCGAAGTGCCGTTCGACCGCGAGGGCCACGATAGTGTCGTCGATTACACGGCAACTCAGCGCCGCCAGCTTTCCGCTCTCGCTCGTCATGCCAACGCGATGCGCGGTCCAGGTCTGTGTCTTGAGGTCGAGCATCGCGACGGGGGCCCACCGGCGCCCGCGCTGATGGTCGATGAGCTCGGTCGCCACGATCAGAACGCCGTCTACGTGACAAAGCCCTTCGATGCCATGGTTATCCGACGCCGTGAGGTCCCAAAGCCCGTAGTCGCAGGCGTCGTCCGAGCCCACGACGAACCGGTCTCCTCGGACCTTGCCGTAAAGGAGCGCGTCTTGGGTGCGCCCCGCTTCCGGGGTCTCGGTACCAAGCACGAAACGCCCGTCGCCCATCCATGCGAGCGCCTCGAGGTCGGTCTTCGGAGGGCAGCCGACCACGGGGTATTGATCGATCGCGAAAGTCGCCGAGTCGATGCGCAGCAGGTAGTCCCCGTCTTCACCAATGGCCCAGAAAGCCCCCTCCCCATCTTGGGTGAGTCCCGACAGGCCGGTGACCTTCGTGTGCAAAACCACGATCGGCCCGGGATCGCTCGGCGACTTCTTTCGCCCCGTGCAAGACACACAAGACACACAAGACACACAGGCGAGCAGAAGCACCACCGTGAGGGCTCGAGCCCTTAGTGCCGCCCCTGCCCTCACGCTCAGGTGACCGCTTCGAGCACCGCCGCGGCGCCGAGGCCGCCTGCCGCACAAATCCCGAGAAGGGCCGTCTCCTGCCCGCTCCTAGCGAGCTCGTTGGCCATGGTGGTCACCATGCGGGCGCCGGTCGCCCCGAACGGGTGGCCAATCGAAATCGAACCGCCGTAGATGTTGAAGCTGTCCTCGTCGACCTCACCGACCGCTTTGTTCTTTCCGAGCCGGGCCTCGGCGAACCCCTTGCTTCCGAGCGCTTTCGTGACTGAGAGCACCTGGGCCGCGAATGCCTCGTGCATATCGACGAAGCTCGCATCCTTGAGCTCCATCCCAGCACGGTCAAGCGCCTTCGGTATGGCCAGGGCAGGACCGATCAACAGTTGGTCAGCGGGATCCACACCGACGTAGGCCCAACTGCGGATTGCGGCGAGCGGTTTGTAGCCGAGCGCCTTCGCCTTGCTTTCGCTCATCAGCAGCACCGCAGCCGCTCCGTCGGTCAGGGGCGATGCATTGCCCGCCGTGACCGTGCCATCGCTCGCGAACACGGGGCGGAGCTTCGACAGCTTTTCGAAGCTCGTATCCCCTCGCACGATGTTGTCGGCGTAAACCGCGCCCCCGAGCGAGTCGACCGGGGTGACTTCGTCATCGAAGCGGCCCGAGCTGATCGCCGCCGCGGCCCGATGGTGGGACCGTTCGGCGAAGTGGTCCTGCGCCTCTCGCGTGATCCCATTGCGCCGGGCCATCCCTTCGGCCGACTCGCCCATCACCTGACCGGTCGTCCGCTCGGCGATCTTTGGCATCTTCGGAAGAATGTCGCTGATCGGCATCATCTGCGCGAGCACCGACAGATAATCGGAGGGCGAAGAGGCCTTACCAAAAGCCAGCGGGGCCAGCGCATGAACGGCCTTCTGAGGCAGATTGAGGGGCGCATTGCTGGTGGAGTCGGAGCCACCGGCAATCACGACATCGGCTTCTCCGCGCTCGATGGCGGCCGCGGCAAGGGTGACCGCCTGAAGCCCGCTCGCACACGCGCGGGTGCACGTCATACCCTCCACGCTCGACGGCAAGCGAAGGTCCAACGCGACCTCACGCGCGATGTTCGGCGCGAGCGATGGGAAGATCACGGCACCCCACACGATGCTGTCGATGTCTTCGTGGGGGACTTCGGTGCGATCGAGGAGCGCTTTCACCGCAACGTCGGCAAGATCGATCGAGTCCAATTTGAGGAACTTCCCGAAGGCTTTGACGAAAGGTGTGCGGACACCGCGGATGATCACGGCGCGCTGCGTTTTCCCCCAACCATTCTTCTTTTTGGCCATCGCTATGCTCCTGCCAAGGCGCCGCCGCAGACGCGAACCGTTTGCCCGGTAAGACCCACGGCGCCGGGGGTCGAGAGAAACGTGATGGTTTGGCCGACGTCCTCGGGTTTGCCGCCCTGCCCGACTGCGCTCAGCCGCCGTGCGGCTTCTCGGATCGCGATCGGCATCGCCGACGTAAGGCGGGTCTCGATGAAACCGGGGGCGATCGCGTTGACGGTGATTCCACGCTTCGCCACCTGTGGCGCCAGGGCTGCGACGAAGCCAACGATACCGGCCTTGCTCGCCGAGTAGTTGGTCTGACCACGATTGCCCGCAATGCCAGAAACCGACGAGAGGCAAATGATGCGCCCACCCTGTCGCAGGAGCTCTTCAGACAGGAGCTCGTCGGTGATGCGAACCACCGCGCCAAGGTTGATGTCGACCGCCATCTCCCACGCATCCGGCTTCATGCGAGCAAGGGTCTTGTCGCGCGTGACGCCTGCGTTGTGGACCACGATATCGACCCCGCTGAACTTCTCGCCAAGCTCAGCAGCAATTCGGGCGGGGGCGTCTTCGTCGGTGATGTCGACCAGAAGAACCGAACCGCCGATACGCCGGGCGACCTCGCTACATGGACGATCGTCCGCAGGGCGGTCGAGACAGACTACGTGTGCCCCTTCGGCCGCCATGAGCCCCGCGGTAGCCTCCCCGATCCCGCGCGCTGCTCCCGTGACCAACGCGACTTTCCCCGCGAGCGGTTGGGTGTCGGGCACCTCGTCGCCTTTGGCGAGATTGGTGACGTGAAACGGCTGGCAGCTGACGAACGCGGACCTCGGCGACAGCAAGAAGCGCAGCACCGGCTCGAGCCGGCCCTCGGCGCCCTCCTCGACGAACACGCTGTTCGCGGTGGCGCCACTGCCGCCGATCTCTTTGGCGACGCTTCGCGTGAACCCTTCCAGGCCCGCGCGGGTCGCGGCACGACCCGCTTTCTTCGCATCGCCGGCCGGTCGGCCGATGACGACGACCCGACCGCACCGGTTCAAGCGACGGATCCAAGGGTGCATGACGTCGTAGAGCTCTCGCAGATCGTCAGGCGACTGAAGCCTAGTCCCATCGAACACGATGGCATCGATCCGCTCTCCCTCGGGAGCCTCGCCCGGCTCGACACGCGTTGGAGGTCGGGCCCACGCCTCTCCGGGCGCGTGATAGGGCTCCAATACCGAGTCGGTTTCGCCGACTACCCACGGATTGGCTCCGGCCCTGGCGAGCGTTTGCGCAAGCACATCTTGCAAGGCGCCGCGCCCACCGACGAGAACTCGCTTGTTCTCGAGGGGACGCTCTTCGTAGGGGCCCTCGGCGCGCGCAAGCCGCTCGGGCACTGGGATCGGCAGTCCCAAGGTCTTGATGATTCTTCGTGCCTGCTCATTCTCGAGCAACAGATCCGTCATTTGCCTTCAGCTCCTCACTGAATAGGTTCCAACCAGGTACGCGGGGCCGCCCGGCGCGTCCCCGACGAAGACGCGATCGCCTTCGATGTAGAGGCCCACTCGGGCCGGAAGCAGGAGAGGCCGCGTGAACTTCACGTCGATTGCGACGAGCTGACTGACGTCGCCCGCAAACAAAGTGCGATTGAGCCCCTCGATGGCGCGCGCCATGGTGGAGAAACCGTGAAGGATGACGTTGCGAAAACCGGCGGCGCGCGCAGCGGGAGGAATCCAATGGATCGGATTGAAGTCACCGGTGAGCTTCGCGAACTCGAAGCCCGCCTTGGGCCCGAGGTCCCAACGTGCAAGCTCCTTGACCTCGTTGGGAACGCGCGGCCGGTCATCTTTTCGCTTCGACTTGTCCTTGTCGCCGCCGCCGAGAGGGACGATGCCGTAGACATAGGCTACGATCGCCTCGGGGTAACGCGAGGTCGCGGTAACCGCGCGTTGATGGATCACCGCACGTCGCCCGTTGTCGTCGATGTCCTCGAGGCGCACGGTCGCGTCGAACGACTCGCCCAGGGGCAGAGGGGCGTTGATCTCGAGTCGGCAGCCGCCATTGAGCACGCGCTGAATCGGGTACTGAATATCTTCGAGCCCGCGAGACTGGAGAGGAAAAATCCATTGCGGGAAGAGGTGCGCGGGGACCTGACCTCGGTACGCGTTGGGGTCCCCACCCACGTGTCGGACATAGTCGCGAACGAGATCTTTGGGCCGCGGTGAAATCGTCGCCGAAATCTCAGGGCCCGGGATCTGCGTCGGGGGGCGGTTTGGCCGGCCCGAAGCGCTCTTCGCGGAAACCCAAGCAGCACGTGCGATCGCACCGATCGTCGGCCCCTGGTGGAGGATGTAACGCGCAGGTACCGCCATGTCGATTCTCCCGGGTCGTCAGTACGCTGGGAAGCCTACCGTCGGGAAAGAGGCTGTCTACCATTCGGGTGACAGCGGCGCAAACCAGTCAAGCGCTGCTAGGCTCCCACCATGGCGAACCCGTTGATCCAACTCGATTTCGACATCCCCTTCGACCAGATCGAGGCGGCGCATGTAGAGCCCGCCATCGACGCGCTACTGGCGTCGTCGAAGCGCGCGGGCGATGCAGTCATCGAAGACTCTGGACCTCGCACCTATGCCAACACACTTGGCGCACTCGAGGACGCCACTGAGCGTCTCGAGCTCGTCATGACGGTCATCGATCATTTGGAGAGTGTCGCCACGACCGATGCGCTTCGAGAGGCGTACAACGCCACGCGACCGAAGGTGAGTGCATTTTGGTCCGAGCTCGCCATGAACGATGGCCTGTACCAAGCCGTTCGCACGTTTGCCGACACCGAAGAAGCCAGGAACCTTCCGCCGACCGAAGCGCGGTTTCTGAAAAAGACCCTCGACGACTTTCGGCGGCACGGGGCCGAGCTCAGCCCCGAAGACAAAGCGAAGCTCCAAGCGATCGAGGTCGAGCTGACGAAGCTCACCACCGAGTTCTCCCAGAACCTGCTCGACGAAACCAACGCCTTCGAGCTCGTGATCACCGATGAAGCCAAGCTCGAGGGCTTGCCGGAGACCGCCAAGCTCGCCGCGGCGGAAAACGCCCACGCCAAGGGCTTCCGAGGCTGGCGGTTCACCCTGCAAGCGCCGAGCATGATCCCGCTGCTCACCTACCTCGACGACGCCGAGGTCCGTGAGCACGTCTGGCGAGCCTACAACGCTCGCGCGATCGCGGGGGACCGCGACAACCGTCCGATCATCGAGCGCATTATCGAGCTTCGCAAAGCGAAGGCAAAGCTTCTCGGTTACACCGACTTCTCGGACCTCGTCGCAGAGGACCGGATGGCCAAAACGGGCGCCAAGGCGCGGGCGTTCATCGACGACCTCCGCGCGAAGACCCAAGCGGCTTTCGATCGCGAAAACGCTACGCTCACGGAGTACCGACGGAAGATCGAGAGCGCGGACGCCGCCACCATCCGACCCTGGGACGTCGCCTACTACGCCGAGAAGCAAAGACAAGACGAGTACGATTTCAACGAAGAAGAGCTGCGGCCGTATTTCCCGCTCGACCGTGTTCTCGATGGTTTATTTGCGACTGCGCAGGCGCTTTACGAGATTCGAATCGTCGAACGCGAGGCGGCAACCTGGGACGAAGCGGTGAAAACCTACGCGATCGAAGACGCCGACGGCACGATGATCGCGGCCTTCTACGTCGACTTGTTTCCCCGCGAAAACAAGCGAGGCGGAGCCTGGATGAACGGCCTCATCGCCGCCGCGTATCGACCAGATCACGCGTCGCCGCACCTTGCCTTGTTCTGCGCCAACGTGAATCCGCCGGTCGGCGGCAAGCCCGCGCTTTTGACCCACCGAGAGGTCGAGACGCTCTTTCACGAGTTCGGCCACTTGCTTCACCATTGCTTCAGCCGGGTGAGCGTCCGGAGCTTGGCCGGCACCAACGTGGCGTGGGACTTCGTCGAGCTCCCTTCTCAGATCATGGAAAACTGGTGCTGGGAAAGAAGCGGGCTCGACTTGTTCGCCGCGCAGCATGAGACCGGCGAGCCCATTCCGGAGGAGCTCTACGACAAGATGATTCGTGCCCGAACGTACCGCGCGGCCAACGCGCAGATGCGTCAACTCGGGTTCGCCACGGTCGACCTGGCGCTCCACCGCGACTACGAGCCGGGAAGTGGAGCCGACGTGATGGCCTACGGGAGGGAGATCCTCCAGGCACACTCGGCATCGGAGCTCCCGGACGACTACGGAATGCTTGCTGGCTTTGCGCACATTTTCGCGCACCCCGTCGGCTACGCCGCGGGTTACTACAGCTACAAGTGGGCGGAAGTCCTCGACGCGGACGCGTTTACCCGTTTCAAGAACGAAGGCATCACGAATCCCGCCGTCGGCCGCGCGTTTCGCGACACGATCTTGGCAAAAGGCAACAGCGAGGAGGCCGCCAAGCTCTACGAGAGGTTCATGGGGCGTGGCCCAGAGCTAGAGCCACTGCTCGAGCGCGCTGGCCTACTCTAGTGTGCGGATCTTTTCGCTTGCACACTACGTTCTAGATCAGGGCCCTCAGCGCGAGACGCTGTGTGCCGCCGCGACATCGGCGCGTGCTCGAAGATCGATCGACACGGTAATCTCGTTCGCCATTTTGAGTCGCACGATCGACGGCACCGACACGCCGTGGTCTTCGAGCTTGGCAGTGAACTTGACCTTGATGCGGAGGTCGTCCTTGCCCCCGTCAGCCGGGGTCCATTTCACGGTCCCCTTGGCCTCGACGATTTTCGTGACGCCATGTACCGTGAACTTCCCCTTCACCTTGACCTTGGTGTTTTTCTTGGGCTTGAGCGACTCCGCGCCGCTCACTTCCATAATCTCGAAAATGATGTGCGGGTTCTTCTTTGCATCGAGCCAGCTGTCGCTTTGGAGATGCTCGTCGCGCAGGTCGTTGCCGGTCCGCATCGAGACGACCGGCACCTTGAACGTACCTTTCGTGGTCGAGATATCAGCCGGATCGAATGTCACGGTCCCGGTCACCTCCGCGGTGGTTCCCGTCATCGTCTCGAGCGGTGCGTCTGAAACGAAGGTGGCCTTGCCGTTGTGCACTCGGAACTCGGTGGCGTCGGCTTGCGAGATCGCTGGGGTCGCCAAGCAAACTGCCAAGATAAAAGCGACCTTGCTGGTCTTCCTAATCATGCCGCTCTTCTCCTCATTCTAATCTCTCCAGACATTCTAGGACGTGGGTTACTTCCCCGCTATTCAAGCTGCGGCCACTATTGGGGCCGTCTCGTGGAACGTCCAGTTCTCGTTGTCGCGCTCGGCTCTCTGGAGCTCCCATTCGTCCCGAAAAAGCGCTACCGGGCGGTTGTCCCGGTCCAGCACCGCCATGGGAATCCGCCTCGCCTTCAGCTCGTCACACCCGACTACCCCATCCACCCAACGAGCGTACTGGTAGGGGAGCAGGTCGAATGCGACCTTCGCGCCATACTCGTGTTCCAGTCGGAAGATCAGGACGTCGAATTGGAGCCGGCCCACGACCCCGCAGACGGGATCCTTCTCTCGTCCCGGCTCGGTGAATAGCTGGACGGTTCCCTCTTCGGAAAGCTCGCGGATGCCCTTTTGAAGCTGCTTGCGTTTGAGCGGGTCGAGGAGCTGCAGCCGAGCGAAATGCTCCGGTGAAAATTGCGGGACGGCATCGAAGCTCATCGGACCGTCGGTCGAAAGCGTATCCCCGATACGGAACAGGCCGGGGTCGTAGAGGCCCACGATATCGCCGGCGTAGGCTTCGAGGACGCTCTCCCGCTCTTGCGCAAAGAACTGCTGGGCTCGGTTGAGCCGAATCGCCTTCCCCAGGCGAAAGTGATGGACCCGCATTCCACCCTCGAAGCGCCCGGAACAGATTCGTGCGAACGCGACTCGGTCTCGGTGCAAAGGGTCCATGTTGGCCTGGACTTTGAAGACGAATGCGCTGAAGCGGTCGTCGGAGGGATCGACGCTAACGTCACCCGCGGCCTGCCGGGGCCCCGGAGGCGGACAAAGCCCCTTGAACGACTGAAGAAACGGCTCGACCCCGAAGTTGGTCAGGGCGCTCCCGAAAAAGACAGGGGTGATCTCCCCGGCCAAGAATCTCTCCTCGTCCCAGTCTTCCCCCGCACCGTCGAGCAGCTCAACCTCTTCGCGAAGCGTTGCAACCGCCTCCTCGCCGAGGAGCGAATTGAGCTTCGGATCGTCGAGCCCGGTCACCTGCATCTCCGCACGCTTCGCCTGACCCTCTGCGGAGTGCTCAAACCGGATGACCAGCTTGTTGATGCGGTCGTAGACACCCTGAAAGAGATCGCCGCTCCCGATGGGCCACGTGAACGGAACCGTATTCACCCCGAGGACTTCCTCCACCTGGCTCATGAGCGCGAACGCGTCCCGCGCCGGACGGTCCATCTTGTTGATGAAGGTGACGACCGGTGTCTGGCGAACGCGACACACGTGGAAGAGCTTTCGGGTCTGAGGCTCCACCCCCTTGGCCGCATCGAGAATCATGATTCCGCAATCCGCCGCCATCAGCGTCCGATAGGTGTCCTCGCTGAAGTCGTTGTGGCCGGGCGTGTCGAGGAGGTTCCAGCGTACGTCGTCGTACTCGAACTGTAGCACCGATGTCGTGACCGTAATCCCACGTTGCTTCTCGATGGCCATCCAATCGCTGACCGTGGAGCGCTTGGCTTTGCGGGATTTGACCGCGCCGGCCGCATGGATAGCTCCACCGTAGAGCAGAAGTTTCTCGGTCAAAGTCGTCTTGCCAGCGTCCGGGTGCGAGATGATCGCAAATGTGCGGCGTCGTTCGAATTCGGTTTGGGTCATGGCCCGGGCGCCAGGATAGTCATTGTCCTCGGTTGCGCCAGTCCGCGAACGTGCTGTGATGCGCGCTCGGCAATGTCAGGGTTATTTCCCGAAATCGAGCCTTACGACTCCGGGTCTCTCCGCGTCGATAAAGTCCACTCGGTCTACTACGAGCAATGCGGCAATCCGGAAGGGAAGCCCGCGATCTTCGTTCATGGAGGCCCGGGCGGGGGCTGCAACTCGGTACACCGGCGCTTCTGGGACCCCTCGGACTATCGCATCGTCCTGTTCGACCAGCGCGGGTGCAGACGCAGTACCCCGCATGCTGAGCTTCGAAACAACACGACCTGGGACCTGGTCGACGACATGGAACGGATCCGCGAGCACCTGGGAATCAACCGTTGGCAGCTCTTCGGCGGCTCCTGGGGCAGCACCTTGTCGCTGGCCTATGCGCAGCAGCATCCGGACCGCGTCACCGAGCTCGTGTTGCGAGGCATCTTCCTCCTGAGGCGGCGCGAGATTCTTTGGTACTACCAAGAGGGAGCCAGCCGAATCTTCCCCGAGGCTTGGCAGGAGTATCTCGCCCCGATTCCCATCGGGGAGCGGGACGACATGGTGGGAGCTTACTACAAACGACTCACGAGCAGCGATCGCGACGTTCGAATGGCCGCTGCGCGCGCATGGAGCACGTGGGAAGGCAGCACGAGCCGCCTCATCCCGGACCCCGAACTCATCGAACGAACTGGCGAAGACCAGTTCGCCGAGGCCTTCGCGCGCATCGAATGCCACTACTTCATCAACGGTGGCTTCTTCCAAGAAGATGGGCAGCTCCTCAAGAACATCGCGCGCATCCAACATCTCCCCGCGATCATCGTTCAAGGTCGCTACGACGTCGTCTGCCCTGCCGAAAGCGCCTATGACCTTCACCGCGTGTGGCCCAACAGCCAACTCCAGGTGGTCCCCGACGCGGGCCACTCCGCCCTAGAGCAGGGCATCGCCGCTCACCTCGTGGCCGCAACGCAGTCATTCGCCTCCTAGCGAGAGAATTTTCGATACTTGATGCGGTGCGGGACCTCCGCGTCGGTGCCCAGACGGGCCTTGCGGTCCGCGGCATAGTCGGCGTAGGAGCCTTCGAGCCAGACGACGCGGCTGTCACCCTCGAACGCGAGGATGTGGGTACAGATGCGATCGAGGTGCCAGCGATCGTGGCTGATGATCAGCGCACAGCCGGGAAAGCCTAGGATCGCCTCCTCGAGGGAACGGAGAGTTTCGACGTCGATGTCGTTGGTCGGCTCGTCGAGAAGGACCACGTTCCCACCGCTTTTGAGGAGCTTCGCGAGATGGACCCGATTGCGCTCGCCCCCCGAGAGGTCTTTGACGGGCTTTTGCTGATCACTGCCGCGGAAGTTGAACCAGCCGACATAGGCCCGCGACTTCACGGTACCCGCGCCCACGTCGATTTCGTCTGCGCCGCCCGTGATTTCCTTGAAAACGTTGTTGGCGTCATCGAGCGCGTCGTGGCTCTGGTCGACGTAGGCGATCTTTACCGTTTCACCCACGGTGATCGTGCCCGCGTCTGGCGTTTCCTCTCTCACCAGCATTCGAAACAGCGTCGTCTTGCCAGCACCGTTCGGACCCACGATGCCAACGATGGCGCCGCGCGGGACTCGAAAGCTCAAGTCCTCGAACAGCAGCTTGTCGCCGTACGCTTTGGTGAGCCCTTCAACCTCGAACACCTGCGTTCCCAGTCGAGGCCCAGGCGGAATTCGGATCTCGTTGGGGTCGCTCCTCGCTTTGGCCGCGTCGGCCACCAGGCTCTCGAACGCAGTGATGCGTGCCCTGCTCTTGGTCTGACGCGCCTTGGGTGACGATCGCACCCACTCGAGCTCGCGAGCGATCTTGCGCTTGCGCGCGCTATCCTTCTTGTCTTCCTGAGCGAGCCGCTGATCCTTTGCCTCGAGCCATTGCGAGTAGTTTCCTTCGAACGGATGCGCCTCCCCCCGGTCGAGCTCCAGAATCCATTGCACGATCTCGTCCAGGAAATACCGATCGTGGGTCACCAGGATCACGCACCCCGGGTATCGCTGAAGGTACCCTTGAAGCCACGCCACCGACTCGGCGTCCAGATGGTTGGTCGGCTCGTCCAGCAACAGAAGCTCGGGCTTCTCGAGGAGCAACCGGCAGAGAGCGACGCGTCGTTTCTCTCCACCCGATAGTGACTTGGGGTTCGCATCGGCGGGCGGCAGCCGCAGCGCATCCATGGCGATCTCCAGCGTGCTTTCGAGGTTCCAGCCATCGACAGCATCGATCCGGTCTTGAAGCGCGCCCTGTCGATCGAGAAGCTTGGTCATCTCGTCGTCGCTCATCGGCTCACCAAGCTTCATGCTGAGCTCGTTGAACTCGTCGAGAAGCGCGCGAACCGGTTCGACTCCCGCCTCGACGGCCTCCAGCACCGTCTGGGCGTCGCCGAGGTCCGGCTCCTGCGGGAGATACCCGACCTTCGCGCCAGGACGAATCCAAGCCTCACCGGTGAAGGTGTCGTCCTCGCCCGCCATGATCCGCAACAACGAGGATTTCCCCGTTCCGTTAACGCCGATGACCCCTATCTTCGCGTCGGGGAAAAACGAGAGATAGAGGTCCTCGATGATCTTCTTGTCGGGGGGATGAACTTTCGTAACCCCCTTCATCGTGAAGATGAATTCTGCCATGAACTAATAGACGGCCCTTCGCCTCGTCAGCCACATAGCAACGATGATCAGCGCGATCCAACCGAGCGATGCCGTTCTCGCAGCGCTTACACTGCAGCCATCCGACGTGCTGGTGTCGCCGCTCGCGGGGCCCGCGCCGTCGTGGGTCTCAGGCCCCGGCTCCGGTGGTCGCGCCTTCAGGTCGAGCTCCGGGATGTCGGTTTGGATGAGCCCGGGGAGCTGATTCGTGAGTGTGGGCGCAGCGGAACCTTCGAGCATGATGTTGGGGGCCGCGAAGGGCTTCGGCTCCGGGCGTCCCGGCGGGCCGCCCCACGTGCCACGCTGCGGGTTCTCGCACTCGATGGCCTCCTCCCACGGATGGAGGATCACATACCTCCCCTGGAAGTTGTTGATCCCCGACGCCTGTGCACGACGCTCGTGAAGGTCGCCGTTTTGATCCGGCATGCCGCGTCCACCGACGATCGGGCCCGCCGTTCGGAACACCAAGTCCTCGTCGAGCCCGTTCTTTTTGTAGCGGTAGTGAAGGCGCGTCAGGACGAAGCCATAGGGTTGCCAAGCCACGCGTCGCGTTTTCTGCGGGACGACACCGGGGATGTCGGAGTACGGGTCTTGCGCGCCCGGCACGATCACGTCGCCGCCGAGCGTGGAGAGCTCTTGCGGCGTAAGCGGCGGCTCGGGACAAGGGTCACAGCTGGTCGCGTCCCACGCGTACTCGGTCACCACGGCCCCGGGGTTCTTCTCGGCCGTGCGCGCGAACAACGCGTTGTAAAAGCCCCCAAAGCTCTCTCGAACGCTGTCTTCGACCCGGATGTTGGTCGGGATCGATGCGTTCTTGTAGTTGGCCACTTCGTATCGCTGGCGCTTGGCGAGAATGTGGACGATCAAGTCCTGCTCGCCGCCGCTGTTGAGTAGCCCGAGACGAACCGGAAGCGTGAAGGTCGGCGCATCGTAGTGGAACCGAAGCGGTGACAGCACGGCCCTCCCGTCCCGAAACTTCACCTTCTCGGCGTCCACCTTGGCGACGAAGAATTTGGTGTTCTGCTCGACGTACGGCCGAAGCAGTGTGTTGGCGCCCTTGGGGATGTTGTATTTGTTCTTTCGCAGCCACTTCTCGAGACCGCCCGAGTCCTTCGCGCTCAAAATGACGATGTCGTACTCGGCGACCTTGAACTGGGCCTCGATCGTGACTCCGTACTTCTCGTCACGGTCTTCGGCCGCCCTCGACTTGCGCGCGGCGCCAGCTGCCGGGAGCATCGCCATCTCGGCCACCACCATCGGGCGACAAGGGTCTTGCTCCCAGTACTCGACGAGGCGCGGCGCCGCGAGCTTGTCCACCCTGGAGAAGATCTCGCGAGGCAGCGTCTTCACGTTCTCTTCTTGCAGGACCACCGGCACCGGAACGATCATCGCGAAGTCTTCGGGCGGCCCTTGGTAGTTATTCTGCATCGAGAGCACGGTTCGTGTGCCCTCTCGCATCATGACGACCATGGTCGCGTTGTTGTAGAGCGACGCATCCGCTCCGCTCACGTAAAAACCACAGAACGCACGCGTCGTCGTCGGCCAAGCCATGGCCACGGACAGACCCAAAACAGCGATTGCTTGCTTCATGTTTGCTCCTCATTAGCCCAATAGACGCACGAGAGGAGTTTTGGATCTTGGATAGGCGGCTCATTTGCCGTAAACCCGCGCAATGAGCGGAGAACCAAGTACCGTGATGAGCCCGAAATCAGGCGTTCGCTACCTCTTGGGCGGCGTACTCATGGGCCTGGCGAACCTGGTGCCCGGTATCAGCGGGGGCACCATGCTGCTCGCGGCTGGGGTCTACCCGCGGTTCATCGAGGCGCTGGCCGACCTGAGCAGCCTCCGCTTTCGAAAGAGCGCATTCGCGGTGCTGGGACTGGTGGGCGCCGCAGCAGCGGTGGCGATCCTCCTCGGCGCCGGGCCGGTCAAGGATGTAGTCGTCGAGCATCGCTGGGCAATGTACAGCCTCTTCATCGGCCTCACCTTGGGCGGTGTTCCGGTCCTCTGGGACATGGCACGACCTCCGAGCCGCGGATTTTGGGTGGGGGCGGCGGTTGGAGTCATCGCGATGGCGGCGCTCGCCTGGCTGCAAGTCGCCGGCTCGGGCGAAGGGGCTCACCGCGAGGGGGCACCGATGATGTTCGTGGCCGGGGTCGCAGGCGCGAGCGCGATGATCCTCCCAGGGGTGAGCGGAGGTTACCTCCTGCTGGTGCTCGGCGTGTACATCCCGGTGCTGAGCGCGATCGACGCCCTAAAGGAGGCCCTCAAAGCGAACGACTTGGCAAGCGCATCGGAGCCTATCCTCGGCGTGGTGCTCCCGGTGGGAGTCGGGGTGGCCATAGGGATCCTGCTGATCAGCAATCTCATCAAGCTCGTCCTCGAACGGTACGAGCAACCCACCCTCGGCGTACTGATGGGGCTCCTCGTCGGCGCGGTACTTGGCCTTTGGCCGTTCCAAGAAGGCGTCGCGCCGCAGGTCGGCGAAGTATTCAAAGGGAAAGTCCTGACGGCGGAGCGGCTCGCCGAGCTCACCCCGGACAAGTACCCCACCGTGTTCTACTCGCCCTCGTTCACAGACGTAATGATGGCGGCGGGCTTAGTCGGCCTCGGCTACCTAATCACGACCTTGGTAGCGAAGATCGGCGGCGCCAGCCCACAACGCCGACCGCGTGGTTGATCCCGGTCGGGCGTGCGGCCCGTCAATTGGTCCCACCCCACCACGCCGACCGCGTGGTTGATCCCGGTCGGGCCTGCGGCCCGTCAAGTTGTCCCGCCCCACCGCCCCCACACTATCGCCTACCCCACCGCCCCCACCTATCGCCTACATTCCGCGCTGATATAACCGAGCGCCACGAGCTGGCGGCAAAGCTCGGGAGTCATTTCCTGCTTCTCCTTGGTCAAACGCTTCTCGTTTGACGGACCGGTCGCCGCAGTCAGCCATTTTCCGCGGTCCTGCGCGCCGAGGAACTGGCCGTGAAGGGTTCGAAGGTACCGCTGCGCGATGGGATTGGCGCGCCCGTCGAGCTCCTTCTTCTCCCAGGGATCGCTTTGTAAGTCGAAGATGACCTGCGACAGGTTGCCGCGGACGATCAACTTCCAGTCGCCGCCGCGAATCACACGACGATGGTCGAGGAAATCGCTGAACGCGACGTACGGCCCCATCGGCCAGTCGCCTCGCATGAACCCCATCAAGCTGTGGCCTTCGAACTCTTTGGGGATCGGGACGCCCGTGGCTTCCAGGACCGTGGGCCCGATGTCCATCGTGCTGACCACGGGCCCAACCCGCGCGCCCGCCGGAACGACACCCGGCCATCGGAACAACAACGGCACGGCGAGCAGCTCTTGGTAGACCGAATGCCCGTGGCCCCACGAGCCATGCTCCTGAAACTCCTCGCCGTGGTCGGACGTGATCACGATGACGGTGTCGTCTTCGAGGTCGAGCTCCCGCAGCTTGGCGAGAAATCGCCCAAAGTGTTCGTCGTGATAGCTGATCTCTCCGTCGTGTAGCGCTTCGATGCGCTCCTCGTCGCGCTTCGTGAAGGAGTACTTTTTCGGGTTCTTTTTTACCCCGTCCAGCATCAAGTGGGTCCGCCGATTTCGAACCTGCCCGTTGTACGGCTCGGGGTCGTATATCTTCAGGAACTCGTCGGGCGGGTCGTACGGAACATGCGGATCGATAGTCTGGATATACGCGAAAAAGCGCTTATCCTTGTTTTTCTCTATCCACGAGGCCGCCTCACCGAATACGTTGGACGCATTGGTGTTGCGCCGCTCCCGAATGTAGTTGGTGTAGTGGTCCCAACCTTGATCGAACCCGAATGCGTTCGACACGTATCCGTTGGCAATGAAGCTTCCGGTCTCGAACCCGGCCTTCTGGTAAACCTCACTCAGCATGAGCGCCGACCTCGGGAGCTTCGACGCATCTTCCTTGGTGTTGTGCGTTGCGGGATGCAGCGAGGTCAACACGCTGGCCACCGCAGGTTTGGTCCAGTTCTCGGGAGTTTGCGATCGCTCGAAGATGGTCCCCTCCGCTGCGAATGCATCGAGCGCAGGCGTCTTCACCCGCGTTTTCGGGTTGTAGATCGAGAGCTTGCTCGCCCGCAGGGTGTCTATGAGAAGGACGATGACGTTGCGCGCGGGCTTGTCGATCGCGATCGGCTCGCCTGCCTTTTTCACGATCCGAACATCGCTCAGCGCGAGCTCGGCTGAACCTGCGTTGCGAAAGCGAACGCGCACGACCTCCCCTGTGAGACTGTTCAATGAAATTCGGTGGTCGGACCAGGCGTCGCGAACGCGGACGTCGTGATTTGCAGCTTTTCGATCGCTCTTGGTCGCGACCTCGAGCGCGCCATCGCCATCAGACGTCGTGGCCGCACCGAACACCAGTGACGCGTCCTTCGGCACCTCGACGAACCAATCGGTACGCACTCCGGGTGCAAGCCGAATGGCGCGGCGACCGATCCCCGCCACGTTGACTTCGTCGACGGCGACTCGCACTGGCGCGACGGGAGCTTCGCCCTCTGGCCTAACGGCTTCGAGGCGTACCCAGTCGACGGCGAACGAACGCGCTTTGCCGCGAACCTGGCGGGTCTTGGTGGCGCGGAACAGGATCGAGTTTTCGCCAAGCCGGACGTTTTCACTCGGGATCGGCACGACGAGCTCGACGAATCCCTCGTCTCTAGATGCGCGTACCTCTTTGAGAGTTTTTCCATTGAGGTACGTGATCAGGGGTCCGGAGACGTACGCCTTCGCCCGAATACGGAGCTGCATCGGCTGTGTGTCGTCGATGGGAAGGTAGAGCCGAGCCGTCTTTCTAAAGGTCGACACGGATTTGCCTCCCTCTTGGATCTCGCCTTGCCAACCACTGTTCCAATTGCCGTTGGTGTATTTCGGTCGTGCGGCGGTTCCGAAGTCGATGAACAAACCGGCAGGGTCGTAGACATCCGCCAGGTGAAGGAGCGCCAGGAGGTCCATGTACGTGGACGTCCCCGCCGGGGCGAGAGCAAGCGGTGCGGCGGCCGAAGCGGGCTCTGTCTCCCGAGTCTCTTCTTGGACAGCCTCGGCGGTCACTTCCGCCGACGGGGGCTCGGACTTTCCGGCGGCCTCCGAACATGCGAATCCGAATAAAACAAAGACAAGAACCAACGACAAACGGCTCTTCATGGGCTTCCCCCTCGCCCATTCGGCTACCACGGCCGGGGCGCCGGAGCAACGAATCCGGCGCCATCCCAACGCCACCGCGGTGTGCTAGGCCTTGGGCCTCATGGACGGCAACGGCCAGCCCCTGGATTGGAGCATCGAAAAGAGTGCGAGGCTCTACCAGATCAAAGGCTGGGGTGAGCCCTATTTCCGTATCAACGAGCGCGGCCACGTCGAAGTGCGCCCTGATCCGACCGTCGATAAAGCGATCGATCTGTACGACCTCACCAGACAGCTCGGTGAACGTGGGATCGATCTTCCACTTCTGATCCGATTCCCGAATATCATCCGAGACCGCATTCGACTGCTCAACCAGTGCTTCGAGAACGCGATCTTGGAGTATGAGTACAAGGGTAACTATCGAGGTGTCTTTCCCATCAAGGTCAACCAGCAAAGACATTTCGTCGAAGAGATCGTCGAATCGGGTCGACCGTGGCGCTTTGGGTTGGAAGCCGGCTCGAAGCCCGAGCTATTGATCGCCCTCGCTGCGATGGAAGACGAAGACGGTTTCATCATCTGCAACGGGTACAAAGACCTAGCTTATCTAGAGACCGCGCTCGTCGCGCAACGCTTCGACAACACGGTGGTGGTCGTGCTCGAACGCATCGAGGAGCTCGAACTCGCTTTCCGCGCCTCCGAAAAGCTAGGCATCCGCCCTTGCCTCGGCGTGAGAACCAAGCTCAGCAGTAAAGGGATCGGACGCTGGGCCGACTCGGCGGGCGACCGAGCGAAGTTTGGTCTGGCTATGTCGGAGATCGTCCAACTCGTCGACGAGCTCGAGAGGCGAGACATGCTCGATTGTCTCAAGCTCTTGCACTTCCACCTCGGAAGTCAGGTCTCGAGCATCATCCCTGTCAAGAACGCGATGCGCGAAGCCGCTCAGGTCTACGTCGAGCTCGTGAAGATGGGCTGTACGATGGGTTTCCTCGATGTCGGTGGTGGGCTTGCCGTCGACTACGACGGGTCGAAGACGGATTTCCGTGGCTCGATGAACTACGACCTTCCGGAATACGCCTACGATGTCGTGTTTGCGATCCAGGCAGCTTGCGAGAAGGCGAGCATCCAGCCTCCCACCATCGTCAGCGAAAGCGGCCGTTCGATCGCAGCGTACCAGTCGGTGTTGATCTTCGACGCGCTCGGGGTCGATTCCGTGGGTTTCGACGACCCGACGCCGCCATCCCCCGAAGACCACCGAATTCTCGATGAGTTCTACGAGACCTGGAAGGGCGTCCAGCCGAAGAATGTGCAGGAATCGTGGCACGACGCGCAACAGGCCCTCGAAGAGGCGCGGAGCCTCTTCAAGTTTGGCTACCTCGGGATTCGTGATCTCGCGCGCGCCGAGCACTTGTTTTGGAGCTGCTGCGAGAAGATCAGCCAAAGCATGAAGCGCCTGAAGTACGTGCCCGAAGAGCTCAACACCGTGGATGAGCTACTCGGCGCCATCTACTACTGCAACTTCTCGCTCTTCCAATCTGCGCCCGACATCTGGGCCATGGATCACTTGTTCCCGTTCATGCCGATTCATCGGTTGGACGAGCAGCCCAGCGTCCGCGCGAGGCTCGCAGATTTGACCTGCGACTCCGACGGCATCGTGGACCACTTCATCGACGTCGAGGAAGTCCAGCGCGGCCTCGACCTTCATCCGGTGCACAGCGGTGAGCCGTATCTCCTCGGGATGTTTCTCGGTGGGGCGTACCAGGAGATCCTAGGTGATCTTCACAACCTCTTCGGGGACACCAACGCCGTTCACGTGAGGCTCGAAGACTACGGGTACAGCGTGGCCAACGTGATCAAGGGCGACGCTATCGACGAAGTGCTGCGCTACCTCCAGTACGACCCCGAAGAGATGGTCGAGCGTGTGCGCAAACAGGCCGAACGAGCGCTCAACCAGGGTCGCATGACGCTTCCGCAGCTCCGCACTTTCATGCGTCATTACGAAGAAAGCCTTCGCGGCTACACGTACTTGAAGGGCGACGCTTAGCTTCCATGGGCACCGGACCGAGCATGTTGGTGATCACGCCCACCTACAACGAGCGAGAAAACCTCCGTACCTTCCTCGACCAACTCTTCGCCGCCGTCCCCGATACGCATGTCCTCGTCGTCGACGACAATTCCCCGGACGGCACGGGCGACCTGGCCGAGGGTTGCGCCAAAGAGGACCCGAGAATCCACGTCATGCGGCGCCCTGGGAAGATGGGCCTCGCGACCGCGTATCTCGATGCGTTCCGCTACGCGCTCGAGCACGACTACGAGCGCGTGTTTCAAATGGACACTGATCTTTCGCACAGCCCGGCGTACCTTCCCGCGTTCTTGGAAAGGCTCGACAACGGTGCCGATGTCGTCCTCGGTTCTCGCAACATCCCCGGCGGTGGCGTCGAGGGTTGGGGGATGGCTCGCACGTTTCTGTCGCGCGGCGGCAGCGTTTACGCCCGAACGATCTTGGGAATAGGCATCCGGGATCTCACCGGCGGCTACAAGGGCTTCCGTCGCAACGTGCTGGAGGCGATCGACTTGGATCAGGTGCGATCCGAGGGCTACTCGTTTCAGATCGAAATGACCTTCCGCGCGCTTCGTCTTGGTTTTCGAATCGAGGAGGTGCCGATTCTTTTCGTCGATCGGATGGCCGGCGCGAGCAAGATGTCACGGCGAATCTTCGCGGAAGCCGTGGTGATGGTGCCGAAGCTACGCATCGATGCGTGGCGGGGAAAACTGTAAGATTTCGGCTCATCTTCGACACGAGAGGCGCCAGCGCCTACCTTGAAACGAGTGGATCGTTCCGAGTTTCAAGAGGCGCTCCTTCAGCAAATGGAGCGAAAGACCCACTGGGCTTGGCCGGCGTTCACCCGAGGTATCGTCCCCAAAGACAAACTCCACGTTCACCTCGAGCACGAGTGGGAAGTCTACGTGCGCGACTTTCCGGTCCTCGTCGGACGCGCATACGTACAGTGCCCCGTCGCCGAGGTTCGAAGAGAGCTCGCGGAAAACATCTACGAGGAAGAGACGGGCGGCCTCGCCGCGGGCAAGCCCCACCCTGAGCTCTTCCTCGAATACCCACGCGGTCTCGGCATGAACGTCGAGCGGTTCTCGCGCGTGCAGCTTTTGCCTGGCGCGCGTCGATATCGAAGCTTCCTCGACGACGCAACCACCAACCGTGGATGGGCCGTCGCTGCGTCGATCGCAACCCTGTTCATCGAAGGCACTCCCTACGAGCGCCAGGGGCTGGACGATTCCGCGCCTGCCAGGCCTGAGCCGCCTCTGGACGAGCACCCGTTGGTGAAACACTACGGTCTACCGCTCGAATGCCTCGCGCTCACCAAGGCGCACCGGGCGGTCGAAGGTGAACATCGAAAGGCCGCGTGGAGAATGATGCTCGGTCACGTGCCCGCCGACGAGCGAGCGGAAGTCGTCCACGCCATGGCACAAGCCGTAGAGACGTGGCGAGCCTACCGGGATGCCGTCGCCCTCGCCTGCGGGGTCACCCACGAAACCCTGCCCCTCACGGCCTAGGGGCTAGAAGCCGCTTTTTCTGAACCTTACCCATAGCGTTGCGGGGCAGCTTTTCGACGATCCGGATGTCGCGCGGACGCTTGTGCGGGCTCAGGCGTTCGGCAACGAAATCGTTGAGGGCGGTCAGCTGATCGATATCTTCGCCGGGGCGAACGACCACGAACGCGACGATCCGTTGCCCCAGATCGTCATCGGGTGCGCCGACCACCGCGACTTCCGCAACGGCTGGGTGGCCGAGGACGCATGCTTCGATCTCGCCGGCCCCAACCCGGTACCCCCCGGTTTTGATCAGGTCGGTGCTCCGCCGCCCGAGAATTCGAATCGATCCATCTTTGGCCCGCGTCGCGAGGTCGCCGGTGTAGAACCAACCCTCCTCGTCCAACACCGCCGCAGTAGCATCGGGACGGTTGAGGTATCCGGCAAACACCGAGGGACTTCGCACCACGACCTCGCCGATCGTTTCGTCGTCGTGAGCATTGATCGGGCGACGCATATCGTCGACCAAGGCTAGCTCGACGCCAGGCAGCGGAGGACCCACGAATCCGGGCGTCGGGGCGTGCGATGCGGGGACACCGCAAGTTATGAGGGTCTCGGGTAGGCCGTAGCGTTCGTGGACACCGCGCCCGGTCAACCTTTGGATGCGCTGGTGCTCCCGCAAAGGGAGGCCCGCCGAGCCGGAGATGAGAAGCCTCGGACGTTTCAACACCTCGGCGAGCCCCGCGTCGGACTCTGCGGCTTCGGCGAGTCGGTGGTACATCGTTGGCACCGCAAACAGGACGGTCCGGTCGTGCCGCGAATCTGTCAAAGCGGCCGCGATTCCGTCGGGCGAAAAGCGCGGTACGTAGTGGAGCGCCCCCCCGACCCGGAGGCTCCCGAGCAGGCCGAGGACCAATCCGTGCACGTGAATCAAAGGAAGCGAGTGGACGACGGTGTCGCGATCGGTCCACTCCCACGCCTGCGCCAGCGCATCGAGGTTCGCAGCGATATTGCCGCGAGTGATGACGGCGCCCTTCGGGGGACCCGTAGTCCCGGAGGTGTAAAGGATCAGGGCCGGGCTGTCGTTCACCTCCAGGGACCGAAGCGATCCCTCGGAAGGTTCGTAGCGCTCGCGAAGACAGACGACCCCGTCCACCTCGCGCGGCGTTGGGTAACCGGAATCGGAGAACACCAACTTGAGGGAAGCGTCGTTCACGATGTGCGTGAGCTCGTGTGACCCGAGCTTCGGGCTGAGGAGCACTGTGACTGCGCCTGCGGCCATGTTCCCGAGAATGGCTGCAGCCGTGCTGAGACTCGGGTGAGCCCAGACCGCAACTCGGTCGCCGACGCGAACCCCCGAACGCTCGGTTGCGGCCGCATGCAAAAGAGCTGCTCCCGCGAGCTCGGCGCACGTCCAGGATGCATCGCCAACTTGGAGGGCAAGGCGCGACTCGCGGGAGACCAATCGTGGGAAGAGCTCGGACACGGGGTTTCGATACCAGCTTGTAGCCCTGTTGTCTCTAATACCTCTTGACGAGGGGCGTAATCGGGCGCCTCCTATTGGACCCCACCAAATCCAAGGAGGAAACCAATGAGCCTACGGTTAGGAACCACTGCACCGGATTTTGAGGCAGACACCACGGAAGGCAGAATTCGCTTTCATGATTGGGTCGGTGACGCATGGGTGATCTTCTTCTCGCACCCTGCCGACTTCACCCCCGTGTGCACGACCGAGCTCGGTCTCGCCGCCAAGCTCAAGGATAAATTCGCGCAACGCGGCGCCAAACTGCTCGCCATCAGCGTCGATCCCCTCGACTCACACAAGGAGTGGATCAAGGACATCGAGGAGACCCAAGACGTTCGAATGAACTTCCCGATCGTCGCCGACCCCGACCAGAAAGTCGCGACGCTCTACAAAATGATCCACCCCGAGGCCGACGCGAAGGTGACGGTTCGATCGGTGTTCTTCATCGATCCGAACAAGAAGGTTCGCGCGACGATCACATACCCGCCCGCCACCGGGCGCAATTTCGACGAGGTCTTGCGCGTGCTCGATGGCCTGCAGCTGACAGACAGCCACCAGGTCGCAACGCCGGCCAACTGGAAAGACGGCGACGACGTCGTGATCGTCCCCTCGATCACCGACCCGGACGAGATCGCGCAGAAGTTCCCGAAGGGGCATCGCGAGCTCAAGCCCTACCTGCGGATGACGCCGCAGCCCAACAAGTAGCGCTCCGCCCCATTGCATGGGCTTGGCGCTGGCGCTGTCACTGCTCCACCGGGAACGCCCCATTCCCCCATTCCGCCCACGATCCGTCGTAAAGGCGGACGTCTTCGTAGCCTAGATATGTGAGGGCCAGCCAGGCGAACGAGCCTCGCCATCCGACGAGGCAGTAGGTCACGGTGGTCTTGGAAGGGTCGAGACCTTCGTGGAGCGCTTCGATCTCCGCCATCGAGCGCAGAAACCCAGCATCGAGGTTGTTGGTCCACTGCCCGTGGCGGGCGCTAGGAATTCGGCCAGCGTCGTATTCTCCAGGTGACCGCGCATCGACGAGTTGAATCGAAGGCGTGTCGTAGGGGGCATCGCCGAGCTGAGACAGCACCCAATCCCCCGTGACCCGGAGATCCTCGTCTACGTCTGTGATCGTGTAGTCGGTGGCTTCCGCGGTCGGCGGCTCGGCGTCTATCGTGCCGCCCGCTTCCAGCCACGCTGGATACCCTCCGTCGAGATAGCGGACATCCCCATGCCCGTAGTACTGGAGGGTCCAGACGATACGCGCGGGATCGTACTCCGGAGGCTCGCCATACACGACGGCGATAGAGTCGTTGCGAAGCCCCGCCGCACGCAGGACCGGTTCAGCCTGCATCGGCGGAGCCACCTGGGACGGTACATCACCTTGGCTCATCGCGAGCTGCTCCGGCCTGAGATGGATCGCGCCCGGGATTCGGCTGGCATCGAATGCGGGCTCCAGTCGCGCGTCGACCGGTTGCAAATTCGGATCATCCAGGTTCGCCTTCAGCCAATCCGTGTCGACCACCAGGGAAGACGTTGGCGGGGAGCCACCGTCGCATCCGACGAGAGCCACAATCAAAGCGCCAGCGAAGATCCTCAAAAACACCCGGTCACTCTACCGGAAATGGACGAAATGCGGTACGAGGCCTTCAACGATGTTCGAGCCCGAAAAGACCGTTGTCATCGCAAACCCAGCAGCGCGTCATGGTTTCGTGGGGGACAATTGGCCGGCACTTGGCGCGAAAATTCAGGAGGTGCTCGGACGCGTGACCTTGCGGCTCACTGAATCGGCTGGGCACGGGATCGAGATCGCCCGCGAGGCAGCTGCCGGCGGCGCCCGGACCATCGTCTCGTTCGGAGGCGACGGAACGCACAGCGAGATCGTCGATGGCATCATGCTGTCAGGGCGCAACCAAGACGTCGCGTTCGGCATTCTGCACGCCGGGACCGGCGGCGACTTTCGGAAGATGATCGATGGCGCCGACGAGCTCGAACGCGGATGCGCAATCATCCGTGATGGAGAACCGATTCCGATCGACATCGGTTGGGTCGAGTACGCGCACGATGATAGCGGGCGCGCAAGTCGCTATTTTCTCAACATCACATCGATGGGAATAAGCGGACTGGTCGACCGCTATGTCGCAGCATCTCAGTCTCGTCGCAGCGGGGCTTCCAAGTACTTGCTAGCGACGATCCGCGCGCAGCTCAAATACAAGCCCGCCCACATACGCCTGCGGATCGACGGAGAAGACCGCGGCGAATACGACGTGAGCGTGGTGTGCGTGTGCAACGGGCGTTGGGCGGGAGGCGGCATGTTGTTTGCCCCGAATGCGCGAGTCACGGACGGTGAGTTCGACGTCATCGTGATGCGCGCATGCTCCACCCTGCGTGGACTCCCCGTGATGGTAGGCCTCTACAAGGGCACCCACATCGAGTCATCCCTGGTCAGCACGTTCCGTGGCAAGCATGTCGAGGTCGATGTCACCGCGAATACGGCTTACATGGACATCGATGGCGAGGCTCCGGGCACCGGACCCGCAGAGTTCCGGATTCACGAGGGCGCGCTTGGCGTGATCGGGATTGGGCAAGAGTTCCGCTGAGCTCACGCATCCCGTTTGATCGCGCGGAGACGTTTCATCGCGAGCTGCCCAAGCGAGAGCGAGCCCTCGGGAGCAAGTCGGTACGCTCGCCAGAATAGATTCGCCGTCTTGGAGAACACGATGAAAAAGCGACCGCGCTCAACACCGCGTAGAATGAGCTTCGCGGCCCGCCGTGGTGGCATCGGTTTCTCGGGAAACAACTCCACGACTGCGTCGGCGTCGAACTTCACGTGTTTCGAAGAGTAGAGGATCGGGGTATCGACAGCGCCGGGACATACGACACTGACCTTGACGCCGAACGCCGCTGCCTCGATTCGAAGAGCAGTCGAAAGCCCAACCACGGCATGCTTGGTGGCCGCGTAGGCGCCTTCGGCGGGGGTTGGAGCCACTCCCGCAACTGAAGCGGTGTTGATGATGTGACCAAAACCCTGCTTGCACATGAGGGGGTATGCCGCGTGCACGCCGTGCACAACACCGCGCAGGTTCACGTCGATCAACCGGTTCCAGTCTTCGAGCGAAGTGTCGAGAAGCTCCGCAAAGACATTGATCCCGGCGTTGTTGAAGAGGTAGTCGATGCGCCCGAGCTCTCGAAAGGCTCCTTGAACGAGCCCCTCGACCTGCCCCGCGTCCCGCACGTCCACCGTCTTGGCTTCGACCTTTGCACCGGCGGCGCGCAACTCCGATGCGGTCTCTTCGAGCAGCTCTCCGTTGATGTCGGCTAGGACTAGGTAGCAACCGCGCTCCGCCAACTCCTCGGCTAGTGCTTTTCCGATTCCCCTGGCGCTCCCTGTAATGATCGCGACCTTGCCGGCCAAGCTCTTTTCCATCTCGGAATCCTATCGGTGGCGCACGCCGCAGACAAACGGAAGCCATAAGCCAGTTTCGTGGCCCACACAGACGCGATCAGCGCTATGCTCTCCGGGTTCTCATGCCTCGCCCCTATTTCGGCCCCATTTTGCCGTTCCCGTTTGCACACCGCGGCGGCGGAAAGCGATGGCCGGAAAACACGCTGCTAGCGTTTCGATCGGCCAATGACCTCGGCTGTCGACACATCGAGACCGATCTGCGCGAAACAGCGGATGGACATTTCATGTGCTTCCACGACCATAGGGTCGAACGCACGACCAATGGGCATGGGAATCTGCGCGACTACACGCTCGCCGAGCTTCAAGAGCTCGACGCTGCTCACAGCTTCATTCGGGGGGGGTGCCATCCCTGTCGCGGGAACGGCGTTCGGGTTCCGACGCTCGAAGAGGCGCTCTCGCTCCATCCCGATCTCCACTATAACCTCGATATCAAACCCAAAGACCCAGCAATGGCGCGGCGCCTCTGGGATTTCATCGTGCACCATGGAATCTACGACCGGGTCCTGGTCGCGTCGGAGCACCACGAGGTGGTCGACGCGTTTCGCCAGCTCAGCAAAGGCAGGGTGGTGACGTCTGCAAGCCGTCGCGAAGCCTTGCGATTTTGGGTGCGAGTTCTTTCCGGTACGTGGAAGCACGCATCCTTTGCGTTCGATGCGCTACAGATTCCCCCGACCTTTCGCCACCTCCGGATCACCACGCCGCGGTTCATCGAGGCGGCGCATCATCACGGGATTCAAGTGCACGTCTGGACGATCGACGACCCACCTCAGATGCGGGAGCTGCTCGACGTAGGGGTCGACGCGCTCGTAACCGACCTGCCCGATGTTCTTATCGAGGTGCTCGCCAAACGCTAGCCAGCGAATCGACCATGAAACAGCCCATGCTCCTGTTTGCCACCGAA